>NCHD01000170.1 GCA_002257045.1 Hydrogenophilales bacterium 16-61-112
TAAAGCCTGGTACAGCCTGTTCTCGCTCGCTGCGGCGGCGCAGCTGGCCTCGATCCTGATCCTGTTCGTGCTCGTCGCCGTGGTGTTCGAGCAGCGCTCGCGCTCGCAGATGCGCTTTGGCGCCGTGGGCCGCAGCGCCGCGCAGCGCCGACTCAAGCTGTCTCCCGGCCTCGCCACGCTCGCATTCGTTTACGCGGCAGCAGTGCTGGCGGTGGCTTTCCTCATCCCAGTGACGCAGCTTGCGCTGTGGACGCGCGAAGTCATCGCCAGCGATCTCGACAGCCGCTACTGGAGCTTTGCCTGGCATTCAGTGCTGCTGGCCAGCATCGGCGCGCTGATGGTGGTGGCGGTGGCGCTGCTGCTCGCCTACGCCGGGCGCCAGCGCCCCGGCCCCGCGATGATGTGGACGCAGCGTCTCGCCACGCTGGGCTACGCTTTCCCAGGCGCGGTCCTGGCGGTGGGCCTGTTTATCCCGGTGGCGGCGCTCGACAACTGGCTGATCGACAGCGGCCGCGCCTGGTTCGGTTTTGATGGCACCGAAATCCTCAAGGGCACGCTGCTGGTGATGCTGGCCGCCTATTTGGTGCGCTTTCTTGCCGTCGGCTTTGGCCCCATCGAAAGCGGTCTGCACCGCATCAGCCGCAACATCGACGAGGCGGCAAAAAACCTCGGCACCGGCACCGCCGGACTGTTGACGCGGGTGCACCTGCCGATGCTGCGCGTCAGCCTGCTGACTGCGGCCGCGCTGACCTTCGTCGACATCATGAAAGAAATGCCGATCACCCTGATGACGCGGCCGTTCGGCTGGGACACCCTGGCCATACGCGTGTTCGAGATGACCTCGGAAGGCGAGTGGGAGCGCGCTGCGCTGCCGTCGCTCGCCATTGTCATCGCCGGTATCATCCCCATCATTCTTCTGACCTGGCGTGGAGCGCGTGCACATGGCTGAACTGGTACTCAATTCGGTTTCGCAGTCGTACGGCAACCGGCAGATCATCACCGACCTCAGCTTCACCCTGCCTGAAGGCGCAATCGGTTGCCTGCTCGGCCCGTCTGGCTGCGGCAAGACCACCGCGTTGCGCTGCATCTCCGGTTTCGAATCGATCCAGAACGGTGAAATCCGCATCGGCGGCGAAACCGTCAGCCGCCCCGACTGGATTCTGGCAGCCGAAAAGCGCCGCGTCGGCATGGTGTTTCAGGATTACGCGCTGTTTCCGCATCTGAGCGTGGCGGACAATGTCGGCTTCGGCCTGCGCCGCGAGTCCCCCTCCGCCCGTCAGGCGCGCATCGCCGAACTGCTCGAACTGGTCGGCCTGGCGGGACACGCCGGGCAGTTTCCGCACCAATTGTCCGGCGGCCAGCAGCAGCGGGTGGCATTGGCGCGCGCGCTCGCCCCGCGGCCGCGCCTGATCCTGATGGACGAGCCCTTTTCCAACCTCGACGTCGAACTGCGCGAACGCCTGTCGATCGAAGTGCGCGACATTCTCAAGCGCGAAGCCACCACGGCATTGATCGTCACCCACGACCAGAACGAAGCCTTTGCGCTGGCCGACTGGGTCGGCGTCATGCACGAAGGCCGCATCCAGCAGTGGGACACGCCCTACAACCTGTATCACGAACCGGCCAACCGCTTTGTC
>NCHD01000023.1 GCA_002257045.1 Hydrogenophilales bacterium 16-61-112
ATACACGCTGCACGTTTTCCATTACTGATTCCCTCTTAAAAAAATGAGGCTTCAATCAAACTTGAAGCCATGAAACTGAAACCGCTCAAAATGGCAGCCCTAGATTCTATCAAAGTTACATCCAAAATTAGCTGGCACTCATGCCATGTACATGCCGCCATTCACATGCAAAGTCGTACCCGAAATATAGCCTGCAGCGGGCGAGGCCAGGAACACCACCGCATGCGCAATATCGTCGACTGACCCCAGTCGGCCCAGCGGAATGTGGTTCAACAAGGCCTGACGCTGCGCATCCGGCAACGCACGCGTCATGTCGGTGTCGATAAAACCGGGGGCGACGCAGTTGACGGTGATGTTGCGGCTACCGACCTCGCGTGCCAGCGACTTGGTGAAGCCCATGATGCCGGCTTTGGCTGCACTGTAGTTGGTCTGCCCTGCGTTGCCCATTGCACCGACCACCGAGGCAATACTGATGATGCGCCCGCTGCGCGCTTTCATCATGGCGCGCAATACGGCCCGCGACAGGCGAAATACCGACGTCAGATTGGTCGCCACGATGTCGTCCCATTCTTCGTCCTTCATTCGCATCAGCAGATTGTCACGCGTGATACCGGCGTTGTTGACCAGAATGCCAATGTCGCCAAATTGAGTGTTAATCGCGGCGATGACCGCATCCACTGCGGCACCATCGGTGACATTGAGATTCATGCCGCAGCCTTTGATATCGGCAGCGGCCAGATAGTCACTGATCGCCTGCGCGCCCTTGTCGCTGGTGGCGGTGCCGATCACGGTGGCACCTGCCTGGCCAAGCCCCAGCGCAATCGCCTGGCCAATTCCACGGCTTGCGCCCGTAACCAGGACTACCTGACCTTCAAGGTTCGCGTCAGGCGCGGAAGTTTTTTGCAGCATATCGTTCCTTATTGATTAAGTGCCGCGGCGAGGCTGGCTTCATCGACCAGGGCCACTGCCGGCAGGCTGTCGTCAATGCGTTTATTGAGGCCTGCCAATACTCTTCCAGGTCCACATTCGATCACGCGGTCGATGCCGGCGGCTTTAATTGCCTGCACTGTCTCGACCCAGCGGACCGGCGTATGCAGTTGCCTGGCCAGCGCTACACGAATCGCATCCGCATCGGCATGACTGTGTACGTCGGTGTTATGCAGCACGGGAATCAACGACGTGGTAATCGTTACGCCCTGCAAGTAGGCCAGCAGCTTTTCGGCTGCTGGCAACATCAACGAAGAATGAGACGGTACGCTGACCGGCAACGGCAACGCACGTTTTGCGCCTTTTTCCTTGGCCAGTACCATGGCGCGCTCAACAGCGGCCTTGTTGCCTGCAATGACCACCTGACCGGGCGAATTGAAGTTAACTGCTTCGACGATCTCGCCCGCTGCAGCTTCGCTGCACACCGCGCGCACTACATCGTCTTCCATGCCGAGAATCGCTGCCATCGCGCCGACGCCTTCGGGCACGGCGGCCTGCATCGCCTCGGCGCGAAAACGCACCAGCCTGATGGCATCGGCAAAACCCAGCACACCGGCCGCCACCAGCGCGGCGTACTCGCCAAGACTGTGGCCGGCCATCAACGCGGGCGTTGCGCCGCCTGCAGCCTGCCAGACACGCCAAGCGGCGATATCGGCTGCCAGCATTGCAGGCTGGGTGTTGACCGTCTGGTTGAGCAACTCGATGGGGCCATCTGCAACCATCGCCCATAGATCCAGACCCAGCGCATCGGAGGCCTCAATGAAAGTGTCGCGCACGTCAGGACGCTCGCCCCACCCCTGCATCATGCCGACCGATTGCGAGCCCTGTCCGGGGAATACAAAAGCCAGCTTTTTATTGTGGGTAGCCATTTGAATACCTTAATACTTGAGGAGCACGGAGCCCCAGGTGAAGCCGCCGCCGAAGGCCTCCATCAGCACGGTCTGGCCGCGCTGGATGCGGCCGTCGCGCACCGCCACGTCGAACGCCAGCGGCACCGAGGCGGCTGACGTGTTGCCGTGCCCGGCTACCGTGGTAACGACGTTGTCCATGCTCATGCCGAGTTTTTTTGCAGTGGCGCTGATGATGCGGATATTCGCCTGATGCGGCACCAGCCAGTCGATGTCGGATTTTTGCAGACCATTGGCCTCGAGCGTCTCATCGACAATGCGGTCGAGCGTGTTGACCGCCATCTTGAACACGGCATTGCCTTCCATCCGCATCAGCGCAGGTTCGTGCGAACCGGTCGAGGTGCCTGTGGTGGTACGCAGCAATTCCTTGTGTCGGCCATCGGCATGGATGTGAGTCGCGACGATGCCGGGCTCGCTGGAGGCTCCCAGCACCACCGCACCCGCGCCGTCGCCCCACAGGATGCAGTTACCGCGGTCGTTCCAGTCGGTAATGCGCGACAGGGTTTCGGCGCCAATCACCAGCACGTGCCGGGCTGCGCCGGTCTTGATGAACTGGTCAGCAACACTCATGGCATAGACGAAACCGCTGCATACAGCCTGCAGGTCGAACGCGGGCTTGCCGTTAGTCATGTCAAGCTTGGACTGCACGATGCAGGCGGTACTGGGAAACACCAGATCAGGGGTGGTGGTGGCGACCAGCAGCAGATCGATGTCGTCTGCCGCAAGTCCTGCCGCATCAAGTGCCTGACGCGCGGCCGCGGTGGCAAGATCGCTGGTGAACTCTCCCTCGGCGGCAATATGCCGTTCACGAATGCCGGTTCGCTCGACGATCCATTGGTCGTTCGTTTCAACCAGTTTCTCGAGGTCGGCGTTGGTGAGGATGTGCGCCGGCAGATAACTGCCGGTGCCGAGGATGCGGGAATAGGTCAAGCAGGTACCCGTTGCAAAAGTTGAATCTGATCGGTGATGCGTTTCAGCACATTGTTGCGGACTTCTTCACTGGCGGTATCGATCGCGTGCTCGAATGCAAAGCGATCAGCCGAACCATGACTCTTCACCACCACCCCTTTGAGCCCCAGGAGTGTGGCGCCGTTGTAGCGGCGCGGATCGAGCCTTCGCTTGAAGGCATTGAGCACGGGCAAGGCCATCAGGCCGGACAAGCGCGTCAGCCAGTTGCGCTTGAATTCGGCACGCAATGTTGTTGCAATCATTTTGGCCAGGCCTTCGGACGCCTTCAGTGTGACATTGCCAACAAAGCCGTCGCACACCACCACATCGGTCGTGCCCTTGAAAATATCGTTGCCTTCCACATTGCCGTAGAAATTGAGGTGACTGTCGCGCAACAGGATAGACGCCTGTTTAACCATCTCGTTGCCCTTGATATCTTCTTCGCCGATATTCAGCAGCCCCACGCTCGGATTGGGGTTCTGCTCAATGGCCGACACCAGCATTGCACCCATGATGCCGAACTGCAGCAGGTGTTCAGCCGTGCAATCGACGTTGGCACCCATATCCAGCACCAGCGCGTGCCCGCTGATGGTCGGCATCACGGCGGCAATTGCTGGACGGTCGATACCGGGCAGGGTTTTGAGGACGAAACGTGCTGTTGCCATCAGGGCGCCGGTATTGCCGGCCGACACACAGGCATCGGCCTCGCCGGATTTGACCAGATCAATCGCCACGCGCATGGACGAGTCTTTTTTACCGCGCAACGCGAGTGCAGGCGCCTCGTCCATGGCCACCACCTGGCTGGCGTGACGAACGATAAGGCGTGGACTGCTCTTGGCGCGTCGCGCCTTGAGCTCGGCCGCAACAACATCCTGCGGCCCGACCAGAATCACATTCAGATCAGGATGACGCGCAAGACAACGGATCGCTGCCGGAACCGTGACATGGGGACCGTGATCGCCCCCCATGACATCAATGGCAACTGTGATATTTCTCATACAGCCGGAAAAATGGGCTGAACAGGATGCACCACGCCGATCAGGTCAAACATCGGTGTAATTGAACACCGCGCAACCCGGCATGGCGCAAATAAATCAATCGCCCTTGGTCTTGACGACTTTACGGCCACGATAAAAGCCATTGGGGCTGATATGGTGACGAAGGTGAGCCTCACCCGTGGTCGCTTCAACTGCCAGCGCCGGTGCGGTCAGGAAATCGTGCGAACGGTGCATGCCGCGCTTGGACGGGGATTTTTTATTCTGCTGAACAGCCATTTCCTACTCCTTGAAAATCATTGCGCAAAATCTGGCGCTCTGAAGATTACTTTTAAATTAAACTCGATTTAAAAAAACTGCCCCCTCAAGCTGGGCATTTACCTGGTGCGTGCATCACTGCCACCGGCAGACTCAACAACACCTCATCTTCAACCAGCTCCACCAGGCTCAAGACCTCGCCAGCCTGGATCGCATCACTATCGGGCAGCGCGTCGAGACGCTCCATTTCAGCCTCATTTCGCGCCAGATACAACGTGCGCTCCATATCAACCTTGTAGGGCATGTCGCTCAAGCAACGCTGGCAGGTCATGTCCACTTCGCCGCTGACCTTCACCTGCAGGGACAGACTCCCCCGCGGGTTGACTCGTCCAGTCACTCGACAGAACAAGGTGCCTTGCGTAAATTCACTGGCGAGGCGGGGAAACGCAGCCACCTCGGAGCGGATTTCCCACGACTGCCCGTCCTTACAAAAGCGCCATGGATCAACCTCGGTTGGCGAAAGCTTGAGGGATTCATTCATGGCGCACCCGGTAGACATAGCCAGCAACATTAGCCCGCAATGATATGATTTCGCGTTCTTTTTGTCAAAGAAACCCCAGCAACCACACCAAACTCGCTCATGCTCAAGAAAATACTGGTCGCCAACCGGGGCGAGATCGCTGTCCGCATTGTTCGTGCCTGTGCCGAACTCGGGATCAAATCGGTCGCGATTTACACCGACGCCGACCGTCATGCCCTGCATGTCAAGAAAGCAGACGAGGCCTATCACATCGGCAAGGATCCAATTCTGGGCTATCTGAACGCACATACGCTGGTCAACCTGGCGGCGGCATCGGGCTGCGACGCCTTGCACCCGGGCTATGGCTTCCTCTCCGAAAACCCCGACCTGGCGACCATTTGCGCGCGCCGCGGCATCCGCTTCATCGGCCCCTCGCCCGAGGTGATCCGCCAGATGGGCGACAAAATCCAGGCCCGCAATGCGATGATCGCAGCGGGCATCCCGGTTACGCCCGGTTCGGATCACAACCTGGAAAACGTCGAAGAGGCTCGTGCGCTGGCCAACAAGATCGGCTACCCGGTGATGTTGAAGGCCACCAACGGCGGCGGCGGGCGCGGCATTCGCCGCTGCGACAACGAAGCCGAGCTGCTGAAAAATTACGACCGCGTAGTGTCGGAGGCCAGCAAGGCCTTCGGCAAGCCCGAAGTTTTCGTCGAAAAATGCGTGGTACGGCCCAAGCACATCGAGGTGCAGATTCTGGGCGACACCCAAGGAAACGTGATTCACCTGTTCGAGCGCGACTGCTCGATTCAGCGGCGCAACCAGAAGCTGATCGAAATCGCGCCCTCGCCCCAGCTCACCGAGGCGCAACGCCAATATATAGGCAAGCTGGCGGTGCGCGCCGCCAAGTCGGTCGGCTACGTCAATGCCGGCACGGTGGAATTCCTGCTCGACCAGGACAACCAGTTCTATTTCATGGAAATGAACACCCGGCTGCAGGTCGAGCACCCCATCACCGAAACCATCACTGGCGTCGACATCGTGCAGGAGCAGATCCGCATTGCTTCCGGCCTGCCGCTGCAATACAAGCAGGAAGAAATCAGCCACCGCGGCTTTGCCATCGAATTCCGCATCAACGCCGAAGACCCCAAAAACGAATTCCTCCCCAGTCTCGGCCGCATCACGCGCTATTACTCGCCGGGCGGCCCCGGCGTGCGGGTGGACGCCGCGATCTACACCGATTATGTAATCCCGCCCTATTTTGATTCGATGTGCGCCAAGCTCACGGTGTGGAATCTCACCTGGGAATCGACCATCGCGCGCGGCAGCCGCGCGCTGTCAGACATGCTGGTGTATGGGGTAAAAACGACCATTCCGTACTACAAGGAAATACTCAAGAACCCCGAGTTCAAGAGCGGCCGCTTCAACACCAGCTTTGTCGACGACCACCCGGAACTCACGCAATACACTGAAAAGAAACCGCCGGAAGTGATGGCCGCCGCCATCGCCGCCGCCATCGCTGCTCATCAGGGCTTGTAAACCATGGCAAAAGTACACATCACCGATCTGGTTCTGCGCGACGGTCACCAGTCGCTCATCGCCACCCGCATGCAAACCGCCGACATGCTGCCAATCTGCGGCAAGCTCGACTCGGTCGGCTTCTGGTCGCTGGAAGCCTGGGGCGGCGCCACCTTCGACGCCTGCGTGCGTTTTCTGCGCGAAGACCCATGGCAGCGTCTGCGCCAGCTCAGACAAGCGCTGCCCAACACGCGCATCCAGATGCTGCTGCGCGGACAAAACCTGCTCGGCTACCGTAATTACTCCGACGATGTGGTGCGCGCCTTCGTGCAGAAATCGGCTGACAACGGCGTCGACGTATTCCGTATTTTCGATGCGATGAACGACCTGCGTAATCTTCAGGTATCAGTCAAAGCGGTCAAGGACGCAGGCAAGCACGCCGAGGGCACCGTCTGCTACACCACCAGCCCAGTGCACGACATCCCGCATTTCGTCGAACTCGCCAAAGGCTTGGCTGAGATGGGCTGCGACACCATTGCGATCAAGGACATGGCGGGCCTGCTCACGCCCTATACCGCGTTCGAACTGGTCGGCGCCATCCGTGCCGCGACGAATCTGCCCATCCACACCCACAGTCACGCCACCTCGGGCCTTGCGCACATGACGCACCTGAAGGCTGTGGAAGCCGGCGCCACCATCATCGACACCTGTGTCGGCGCATTCGCCGAAGGCGCCAGCCACCCCACCACGCAGAGCCTGGTCGCAGCATTCGCCGGCACCGAATACGACACTGGCCTGTCGCTGCCGCTGATCGAGGAAATCTCGGCCTACTTCAAGGAAACGCGCAAGAAATACTGGCAATTCGAATCCGCCTTCACCGGCACCGACACCCGCGTGCTGATCAATCAGGTACCGGGCGGCATGATTTCCAACCTGGCCAACCAGCTCAAGGAACAGGGCGCGCTCGACCAGATGGACGCCGTACTCGAGGAAATTCCGCGTGTGCGCGAAGACCTCGGCTATCCGCCGCTGGTCACCCCCACCTCGCAGATCGTCGGCACCCAGGCCGCCCTGAACGTGATGACGGGCACCCGCTACAAGTCGGTGACCAACGAAGTGAAGCTCTACCTGCAGGGTCGCTACGGCCGTGCGCCGGGACACGTCAACGAAGAAGTGCGCAAGATGGCCATCGGCGACCTGGAAGTCACCACCTGCCGCCCCGCCGACCTGCTGGGCGACGAACTCGACAAGCTGCGCCTCGAAATCGAGGGTCTCGCCAAGACCGACGAAGATGTGCTGACCTACGCCATGTTTCCCGAAATCGGCAAGGCCTGGCTGCAGGAGCGCGCCGCTGGCAGCCTCAAGCCCGAGGCGCTGCTGCCGCAGCAGAGCGCAGCCACCCAGGACAACGCGCCGCGCTACGCCGCCGACGAATTCAAGATCACCCTGCACGGCGAGACCTACCACATCAAGCTGTCGGGCAGCGGCCGCTCCGACGCCACCCAGCGCCCCTACTTCGTGGCCATCGACGGCGTCACCGAAGAAGTGCTGGTCGAGCCGCTGAACGAAGTCGCCGTGGCCGGCAATGACGGCACGCCGCGTAAAACCACCACCGCGCCGAGCGCACCCGGCCAGAAGCCGCGCCCCAGCCATCCCGGCCATGTCACGGCTGCCATGCCCGGCAACGTCGTCGACGTGCTGGTGAGCATCGGCCAGGCGGTCAAGGCTGGCGACGGCGTGCTGGTGATCGAGGCGATGAAGATGGAAAACGAAGTGCAGGCGCCCATCGCCGGCGTCGTCATCAGCATCTTTGCCAAGAAGGGCGATGCGGTGACACCGGACATGGCTCTGGTGGAAATTCAACCAGAATGAAATTAGTCCTGGCTTCCACCTCGCGCTACCGGCGCGAACTGCTGTCACGCCTGGGCATGCCGTTCGAGGTGCTGTCGCCCGATGTCGACGAAACCCCGCTGCCGGACGAAACACCTTCAGCCACTGCGCTGCGGCTGTCGGTTCTGAAGGCGCAGGCCGCTGCGTCGACCCATCCCGACGCGCTCATCATCGGTTCCGACCAGGTACTGATGCTCGATACCGAACAACTCGGCAAACCCGGCAATTTCGACAACGCCTTCGCCCAGCTGAAAAAAATGCAGGGCCGCGCCATGGTGTTCCACACCGCGCTCACCCTGCTCAATAGCCAAACCGGCCACGCGCAGACGCGCGACGTGCCGACCGTCGTGCACATCCGCCCGCTTTCCGACGCGCAGATCACCGCTTATCTCAACAAGGAAACGCCCTACGATTGCGCGGGTTCCGCTAAAAGCGAGTCGCTCGGCATCGCCCTGATGGAACGCATGGACAGCCCCGATCCGACCGCGCTGATCGGCCTGCCGCTGATGGCGCTGACCGAGATGCTCGCCAACGAAGGCGTCGATGTGCTGACCTGGAACGCTGCGCCCTGACATGGCCAGCCTCTACCTGATCCCGGTGCCGCTGGGGCCGGTCGATCCGCACAGTTGCCTGCCACCGGACACGCTCGCCGCCGCCCGCCGCCTCGAGCACTTCGTCGTCGAGCGCGCCAAGACAGCCCGCGCGCATCTCAAGGCGATGGGCCACCCGCAGCCGATCCAGATGCTGCACCTTTCAGAGCTCAACGAACACACGCCGGCCGCCACGATTCCGTCGCTGCTGGCGCCGATCAAGGCCGGACACGATCTCGGCCTGCTGTCTGAAGCCGGCTGCCCTGCCGTCGCCGATCCCGGCGCTGCGCTCGTGCTGGCGGCGCACCGCGAAGGCATCCCGGTGGTGCCGCTGATCGGCCCGTCCTCGATCCTGCTGGCGCTGATGGCCTCGGGGCTGGGCGGGCAGCGCTTCGCCTTCCACGGCTACCTGCCCGCCAAGGAACCCGAACGCGGCCAGGCCATCCGTACCCTCGAACAAGCCGCCCGGCGCGACCGCGCCAGCCAATTGTTCATCGAAACGCCCTACCGCAGCGCAGCCCTGCTGGAGGCCCTGGCGCAAACCCTGGCACCCGCCACCCTCATCAGCGTGGGCGCGGATCTCAGCTTGCCCAGCCAGTGGATCCAGACCCGCAGCGCAAAAAACTGGCGCGGGCAAACGGACGCGGCAAAAGACCGTCTGGCGGTGTTTGGAATCGGTATTTAAAGCGGAAGACTGAACTGTGCCGGATCGAGGCAGTCATTGAACAAACCCGTCGCGTTTTGATACCGTGCACACTCCAGACTGATAGGACGCAACATGAATTTTTGCAGTGAATGCGGCAGCACCGTCTTGTTGCGCGTGCCCGATGGTGACCACCTGCCGCGCCATATCTGTCCCGGCTGCGGCACGATCCATTACCAGAATCCGAAAATGGTCGTCGGCTGCATCCCGGAATGGGAGGGCAAGGTGTTGCTGTGCCGCCGCGCCATTGAACCCAAATACGGCTGGTGGACGTTACCCGCCGGATTCATGGAAAACGGCGAAACCACGCTCGAAGGCGCCGCACGCGAAACCTGGGAAGAGGCCGGCGCGAACATCGAAGTCGGCAGTTTGTATACCTTGTACAACCTGCCGCACATCAATCAGGTGTACCTCATGTTTCGCGCCCGGTTGCTCGACCTCGACTTCAAGCCCGGCATCGAATCCCTGGAAACCCGGCTGTTTACCGAAGCCGAAATTCCCTGGGACGACATCGCGTTCCGCACCGTGCGCGCCACGCTGGAGCAATATTTCGACGACCGCCGCAACGGAACATTCGGCTTTCACTTCGGCGACATCCGCACGCGCTGATCAAGCGAAATCCGGATGTCGGGGAGCACTCAGGCCGCCACCGCAAGCTCCTGCTCGCGTCCCACCACATCCATGCTCACGCGTAGCCATTCTTCATGGCTTTCCTGCACTTCCCCAAGGCGCAGGCGATAAATCGCATCGTCCTCGCGCAGCATGAGCGACGCGCCCAGCTTGTAATGGCTCTGCGGAATCAGCAGATTGCTCACGCTCTGTTCGGTATGCGTCATCGGCAAATACACCGCCCAGACCTTTTCCCCAGTCACATCGGCGCCCGGCTCATCCGAATAAATTTCCACCCGCTTGGGATGACGCGACAGCCGCTGCGTGCCCACCAGATTCTGGCCGTCTTCTTCCCGGTTCCAGCGTGTCGCCAGCAACTGCCAGACGTTTTCGGAAGGATCCCAGCTCACCGCCACCAGACGGCCATGCGGCAACACCTGATCTTCAGGCAGCGCAAACCCCAGACCATCCGTGCTTTCGTCACGCAACATCCAGGGTTCGAGTACCGGGTGGCTTTTGGCCGCAGCGGGGCCCAGCAACGCCGCCAGAATATTGGCCATTCCCGCCGCCACCCAGACGCGGCCAAAACGATGCGTACGCTGACGATTGGGGCGAATGCCGCCACGCTCGATCAAGCTGGCGATCTGGCGCGTAAAAAACTGATCGGACTCGGTATCCGGACTGGAGTCGAGCGTCTTCAGATGGTCAATCAAGGGGCGCAAGGCAAAGTAGCGCAGACGACGTCCCTGTTCCCGCCCGATTTCCACCACATAGGCGCTTTCGTCCTGCGACAGATCCACCATGTGGGTATGCACGCCCTCCTGCGGCACTTTTTCCGGCAAAGCCAGCGCCGCATAGCCTTCAAAAATCTGCGCAACCGCTTCGATTTCCTGTGCGCGGTAGCCAACCGGTTGCACCAGGCCCATCAGCATGGCCAGCGAATACTCGCGCGCGCAATGCGTGGCACGTGAATTGAACACCACCTCGTTACGCACCAAACCGTCGCGCTCGACCAGTCGATAGACCTTGTGCAAACGGCACCAGCCCGATGCCGCCGGATTACGCGCCTGGTGATAGTCCCAGCGCATCACCAGCCCCGCGTAGCGCAACGCGCGCACCGCCATGTCGGCCACAAACGGCTTCAGCTCGTCACTGTGCGGACCCCGATAGGCCTGCTTGAGCATCCCCAGCCAGGCGTCTGCCTGCAGCGACCAGAACACCCAGGTTTCGCGCCACAAGGCCTGCCGCGCCAAGCGAAACGTCGCCTGGTTCCGCACATACTGGTCGACGATGCGATACTGCAACGGCAAGCCAACCGCTTCCAGTTTAAGCAGGGCCTGCATGCGCCCCAGCGTAGCCACCTCATTCTCGGCATTGAAACGCTCCATCCCCTCGACCAGCGCATGGTGCGCATCGTAATCCGAATCCGATGGCAGCGATTTCAGCCATTTTTCGACTGCCTTCTCCGAGGCAAAAGGCGATCCCGTTTCCACATTTCTGCGGCGGGCAATGTTTCCAAGCATTTCAAAGAAGTCAGTCATGTCGCATGTCGGCCTGGGGTAGTTGCGTATTGACCAGCACCAACCATGCCATCCACCCAGCGCCGGCGCCCGATCGCAAGGCTTTGGTTTAATTCGTTTTTAAGAAGACACCGCCACACCTCGCAGCGACGTATCAACGAAAAATCGACAGCGCCTGTTGAAACCCCATCAGCCCGAACGCGGGTCTGAATTCGCAGGCCTGCCCCGGCACAAAACCGGGCGAACCCGCTACAATGCGCGCCTACGGAAGTGTGGCCGAGCGGTTTAAGGCACCGGTCTTGAAAACCGGCGAGGATAAACGACCTCGCGGGTCGTTTTTTTATGCCTGTGCGGCGACGCGCTCAAAAGCCGCCGCGATCGTCTCCGCAGTCGCCGATGAGCGGCAACTCGGGCCAGCCCGCCCTGCGGTATGCTTGAGACTGTTTTTCACCCGCCAGCTGAACGCCATGACTCTCCAGACAAACCCCCTCAGCCTGCTTGCCGCGTTGCTGTTCACCCTGCCCGCCCACGCGTGGGAAATAGGCGAATTCAAAAACGGCATGCCGCGCAGCGAGGTCGAGCAGGCGCTTAAAACCTGGAATTTCGACAAGACCCTGCCGGTTGGAAACGACGGCCTGTTTGCCTACGACCTGCCGAACAATCCGGCCGGCCGCCGGTATCTGTTCACGTTTTGCAACGACAAACTGGTCGCATTCGATCAGGAAATCGAGCCCGCATTCCGCTCATTCATTGTCATCGCATCGAACTATGCCAACCTCTACGGCAATCCGCTCAAGGTGATTCCGTATTCCGGGGTGGTCGCCAACGGCGAAAAAAACCTGCTGGCGATGTTCTGGCGCAAGGGCTCGGATTTCATCGGCGTCAAATACGCGCTCTACCCCGTCAGCGAGCAGCTCTCGATGACCTGGCAGGTCAACAACAACTGCTGGCAGGCGCCGCGCTGAGTCTGCAACAGCTTACCGTTCACTGCGTCGCGATCCGCCGCCAGACACCCAGCAAAGCCTTACGCCCCTCGTCCAGTAGCAGCACACTGGAAGCCACAAGCGCAGACAGCAACCAGTCGCCCACGTGCAGACCCGTGGTGCCGAAAATCGCTTGCGCGGCTGGCCAGTGCACGGCCATCACCTGCAGGGCAAGCACGCCCGCCAGCGCCAGCCACAGGTGGCGGTTCCTGAAAAAATTAGCGTTAAACACACTGCTGTGCTCGACACGGGCATTGAAGACGTTGAAGAACTGGAACAGCACGAAGGTGGTAAAAGCCAGGGTCAACGCATAGGTCGGGTTTTCCGTGGCGAGTCCCTGCTGAAACATGAACAGCGTGCCGATCATCATGGTCGCGCCATACGCCGCCAGCCGCGCCAGCCGTTTGACGTCGAGAATTTGCGCCGACTGGCGGCGCGGCTTGTCGCGCATGATGCCGGGACGGGCGGGCTCGATACCGAGCGTCATCGCGGGCGGGCCGTCCATGATGATGTTGACCCATAACAGCTGGATCGCGGTGAAGGGCGTGGGCATGCCCATCAGCGTGGCCACCAGCACGGTGAGCATCGCGCCGATGTTGGTGGACAGCTGGAAGCGAACGAACTTGACGATGTTGTCGTACACCACGCGGCCTTCTTCGACCGCCTTGACGATGGTGGCAAAGTTATCGTCGGTCAGCACCAGCGTTGCCGCTTCTTTCGTCACCGCGGTGCCGGTAATGCCCATCGCCACCCCGATGTCGGCGGCTTTCAGCGCGGGCGCATCGTTGACGCCGTCGCCGGTCATGGCGGTGACGTGGCCGTCGGCCTTGAGCGCCTGGACGATCATGACCTTGTGTGCGGGTGAGACGCGGGCGAATACGTCGATGGCGTCGATGCGCCGCGCCAGTTCTGCCTCGTCCATGGCATCCAGCTCCGCGCCGCTCACCACCTCGCCGCTCAAGCCCAGTTCGCGGCCGATGGCGGCGGCGGTAAACTTGTGGTCGCCGGTGATCATCTTGACCTCGATACCGGCGTGCTTGCACTGGGCGATGGCGCGTTTGGCTTCGGCGCGCGGCGGATCCATCAGACCCGCCAGGCCCAGAAACGTCCAGTCGTTTGCCCACGCCATCAGCTCGCCCGCCGGGTCGAAATCGTGGGCGGGAATCACGCGCCGCGCTACCGCCAGCACGCGCAGCGCCTGCGTCGCCAGATGTTCGTTTTCTGTTTCGATGCGCTGGCGCGTGGCCGCATCCAGCGGTGTGTCTCCGGTTGCAGCCAGCCAGGCGTTGGCGCGCGCCAGCAGCACGTCAGGCGCGCCCTTGACGAACATCTCCACCGTTTCGCCCGCGTGATGAAAGGTCGCCATGAACTTGTGCGCCGAATCGAACGGGATTTCGGCGATGCGCGGCTGTTCTTCCTGCTCGTATTCGGGATCCAGACCGCCCTTTTGCGCCAGCACCCACAGCGCGCCCTCGGTGGGGTCACCGATGAGTTTGCCGTCACGCACGCGTGACTCGGTGCACAGCACCATCGGCAACAGCAAGGAGCAAAAGTCCGGTTCGGGTGCATCGAATTGAATGTCCCCTGCCGGCAGATAACCTTCGCCACTCACCGTAAACCGGCTGCCCGCAAACCAGCCGGCGCGCGCAGTCATCTGGTTCAGCGTCAGGGTGCCGGTCTTGTCGGAGCAGATCACCGTGGTCGAACCCAGGGTTTCAACGGCGGAGAGTTTTTTGAGGATCGCGCGGTTCTGCGCCATGCGCCACATGCCGATGGCGAGCGTGACCGTCACCACGGCGGGCAGTCCTTCCGGAATGGCGGCGACCGCCAGCGCCACGGCGGTCAGCGCGGCCTCGGTCCACGGCATGCCGCGAAGGAAGTCGAGCGCAAAAATCAGCGTGACCACAACCCCGGCGATGGCGGCGAGCTTCTTGCCCAGCGTATCGAGCTGTTTTTGCAATGGCGACTCTGATTCCGGCGCGGCGGCGATCATGCCCGCGAGCTTGCCCATTTCGGTCGCCATGCCGGTCGCGGTCACCAGCAGTTCGGCACGCCCGCGCGTCACCACCGTGTTCATGTAAAGCAGGTTAAGGCGGTCGCCCAACGGCAGGTCAGCGGGTTCGAGCGCGGCGATGGATTTGCCGACTGCGTGCGATTCGCCGGTCAACGCGGACTCGTCCACTTCCAGCGCGTGCGCCGCCAGCAAGCGGCCGTCGGCTGGAATGCGGTCGCCCGAATCCAGCAGCACGATGTCGCCAGGAACCAGCCGCGCCGCATCCAGTTCCAGTATCTGGCCGTCGCGCCGCACTCTGCTCCTGACCGCCAGCATCTCTTTGAGCGCCGCCAGGGTTTTTTCCGCTCGGCGCTCCTGATACAAACCCAGCGCAGCGTTGAACACCACGACGATGAGAATGACTGTGGCGTCTTTCAGATTGCC
Source organism: Hydrogenophilales bacterium 16-61-112 (assembly GCA_002257045.1). Lineage (GTDB taxonomy): Bacteria > Pseudomonadota > Gammaproteobacteria > Burkholderiales > Thiobacillaceae > Thiobacillus. The sequence goes on from NCHD01000023.1 coordinate 14,867, forward strand.
AACTGCCCACGTCAGCGTTGCAGCGAACAGCAGCACAACGACCAGTAAATTCCTGAACTGGTCGACGAACTTCAGCCACAGCGGGCGCGGCCTGGCCTCGATCAGGCGGTTCTCGCCGAACTGCTTGAGACGTTCAGCGGCTGTGCCTGAGTCAAGCCCCTGCAACGGCATGACTGCCTGCGCGGCAACCGCCTCCTCGCTACTCAGAGAGTGCCAGTCGACCTGCGATTCTGCAATGTGTTTAGCCATGTAGATACACGAACCAGGTGTTCAGCAAATAAATGACCAGCAACAGCAGGCTGATCCAGCTCACCGTACGAAAAACACGCGACGTGGGCCGCAACACCAACCCCACCACGGCCAGTCCGCTCATCATCATGGCGGAAAAAGCGGATGAGGCGTGAACCAGCGACACATCGGCCAACAGCGGGCCGGGTAGATAGAACAGATCGTCGATGGCCAGAATGGCGATATTGAAGAGGTTGCTACCGAACAGATTGCCGATGGCCAGATCAATCGCGCCGATGCGCAAGGCCGCCACCGTCACGACGATTTCCGGCATGGTAGTGACCGCAGCAACAAACAGCGTGCCGACAAAGCTCTGTTCCCACGCCATCGCCGCAGCCAGATCGCGGGCGATGAACGGCAGCCAGATGCCGGCTGCAACGACAGCAATGGCGGCCAGGGCATAGCCCAGCACCGCCTGTTTCAACCTCATGTCAGGATAACGCTCAACACGATCATCGACGTACTCGCTGACTTGCGCTTTTTCGTATTGATAAAGCGAGCGCATGGCCAACAGATAGAGCAGCAGAATAAGGGGGCTGTACAGACCAACATGTTCAATGGACGGGACTGTTTCCGTCCGAAACAGCAGCAGATTGAAACCAATGAAGCCGATCAACACAACGCCATAACCCGCTGCCACTACATTGCCCTGGCGCGCGCGCGTATAGATGGATTCCTTTCGATACAGAAAATCCAGCACCACGATAAAGCCCAGATTGAAAACGCATGCCCCGAGAATGTTTCCGACTGCAATGTCAGGCACGTTGGCAACGGTAACAGAGGCGAGTCCGGTCACCAGCTCCGGCAACGAGGTCACGGAAGCCAGCAGGACCAAGCCTACCCAGCCACGGCTCATCCCGCTTTTCTCGGCGATGACATCGCCATAACGTGAAAGCTTGACGCCTGCCACACCGATGACGGCGAGACTGACGAAAAGCGATAACCAAATCGTAACTAGATTTTGCATACCTGACTGAGTACGTCCGACAAATGGATGCGCTTCCGAACGAAAAAACTCCGGAAACCACACCCGATAGTGGAAGGAAAAAGCACAGAACGCAACGCGCCACGGCTTGTTTTACAGCAGGATGACTGCCGGACGCATGCGTTGCGCCCTTAAGCAAAAAAATACGGAGTGGTGCCAGAAAATCAAGCTGACGCGTGAAGGCGTATAAAAAAAACCGGTACCGGCAGCCACCAAACCGGTTAACCCGCCGTTGCCGTCAGAGCGGGCCAAGCCAGGCCAGGCCAGGCCAGGACGGGACGGGACGGGAGTATCAAGCGCCGACTAGGCGTTTTGCAGCAAGCAGTCAGCCACCTGGGGCGTGGCGAGGTCAAGCGATTTCAGCCAGCTTGTCGCAACAGCAACCGCTGCCGGCGTGCTGTACAGATAGCCCTGCGCGTCGTCGCAACCGAGTACGCGCAGCGCGACATCCTGAGCCTGCTCTTCCACGCCTTCGGCCACCGTGCGCAGCCCCATGCTGTTGGCCATGGTGATCACGGCCTCGACGATGGCGATGTCTTGGTAGTTCGAGGCTAGTTCAGCCACAAAGCTGCGGTCGATTTTCAGCGTGGTAATCGGCAGCCGGCGCAGCAGGGCCAGCGAGGAGTAGCCCACGCCAAAATCGTCGACGGCGATGGCCACGCCCATGTCGCGCAGCGACTGCAACAGCCCCAGCACGGCAGGGCCGTCCGACGTCAGCGCGCTTTCGGTCAGTTCGAGTTCGAGCATGGCGGCCGGCACGTCATGCTTGCGCAGCGTCGCCACCACGGCATCAAGCAGGCCATCGCGCAACTGCGCGGGGGACACATTGACGGCCACGCGCGGCACCTGCAGGCCTTGCCGCGTCCACTCCGCAATCTGCGCGACGGCCTGATCCAGCACCTCGAGGCCGAGCGCCCAGATCAGCCCGCTGTCCTCGGCCAGCGGAATGAAGCGGTCCGGCGACAGAAAACCCAGGCGCGGATGGTTCCAGCGCACCAGCGCCTCGAGGCCGGTCAGCGCCTGATTGATCAGGCTCACCTGGGCCTGGTAATACAGTTCCAGCTGGCAGCTCTCGATGGCCACGCGCAAATCCGATTCCAGCGCCATGCGTTCGTGCGCACGAACATTCATTTGTTCGGAAAACACCTGGTACTGATTGCCCCCCAGTTCCTTGGCCTGGTACATCGACAGATCGGCATGCCGCAATAGCGTGTCTTCCGTCTCGCCCTGCAATGGATAAACGGCGAGGCCCACACTGCAGCCGACCTGCACGCAGTGTCCCTTGAGGCTCATCGGCAGCGCGATGGCGGTGATGATTTTTTGTGCAACCTGCATCGCTTCATCCGCATGGTGCAGCGCGGGCAGCAGAATCGCGACCTCGTCGCCGCCAAGGCGCGCCACGGTATCGGATTCACGCAGCAGGGCGGTCAGGCGTTCTGCCATCACCTGCAGCAATGCATCGCCCACATCGTGTCCCAGCGCGTCGTTGGTCCATTTGAAGCGGTCGAGATCAAGGAACAGCACGCCCAGTTGCGTATGGTCGCGTTTCGCCGACTTGAGGCCATGCTGCAGGCGGTCCATCAATGCAGTGCGGTTGGGCAAGCCGGTCAGGGGGTCGCGCGTAGCCAGATGCATGATGCGGATTTCCGCCTCATGGCGCAGCGCTACCTCGGTTTCGAGGATGCGGATCCGGTCGCGCAATTCCAGTTCCGTGACTACATTGCGGGCCAGCACTTTCAGCGTCATGCGTTGCGTGGCGTTGAGCTTGCGCTGCACCCGGTCCACCACGCACAGTGTGCCGACCACTTCGCCGCCCGGCAGCACCAGCGGTATCCCCGCATAGAAGCGGATACCGGATTCGCCGCGCACCACCGGGTTGTCGGCAAACCGCTCGTCCAGGCTGGCGTCTTCGATTTCGAGCAATTCGCCATTGATGAGGGCGTGCGCGCAAAAGGAAACCGTGCGCGATGTCTCACGGATATCGAGGCCGAACCGGGCCTTGAACCACTGGCGCTCTTCGTCGACCAGGCTGATCAGCGCAATCGGCACCTCCAGCACTGCCGCCGCCAGCCGGGTGATCGCACTGAAAACGGCTTCTTCCGGCGTATCCAGGATGTCCAGCCGGTTCAACGCGCGCAGCCGCAGCTTTTCGTTGATTGGCAAGGGCGGCATCCATTGGGCCAGGCGCAGCAACAGATCGTTGAGATCACCGTTTTTCTCGAAGTAGGCGTCTGCGCCGGCTTCAAGACATATTTTCTGGTAGGGGTCGGCAGGCTGGTTGGTAAAAACCAGCACCCGGGTCGGCAGGCCCGCTGCGTGGATCCGCTTCAGCAGCTTGATGCCGCTGCCCGGAGAAGCTCCAGATCGAGCAATACGACATCCGGAGTGCTGCTGAGGATCAATGCGTAGGCTTCATCTTCGCCGCGCGCGTGGCCGATGACGGACAAGCCGGGGTAGCTCGACAGAATTTCGATCAGGTTGGCCAGCACCAGACTGGAATCTTCCACCACGATGATTTGCATGACCGCACTCCTGGTGCATTCGATACGAGTCATGATGGATGCAAGGTGCCTCGCCGGCTATCGGTTGCCCGCGTATTCGGCTGCGCGGCGAACCCTGATACCGGCAGAGGGAAATGCCCTACAAAAAAAACGGGTCACCCCGATCCGACCAGCCCCTGTTTCATGCAGTAACGGGCAATTTCCGCCGTGTTGCCGAGACCGGTCTTTTCGAGAATGCGCGCGCGGTAGGTGCCGACGGTCTTGGCGGAAAGATTCATGGATTCGGCGATATCGCTGGCGGCCTTGCCTTCGGCGATCAGCAGCATGACCCGGTACTCCTGCGGCGACAGCGTGTCATGCGGCAGACCCGGCGCGCCCTGCCCCGACAACACACCGGCCAGGCGCTCGGCCAGGATGTTGCTGATGTAGCGTCCACCGCCGCGCACCCGAGCGATCGCGCTCACCAGCTCGGCGCTCGCGTGTTCCTTGGTGAGCTAGCCCGACGCCCCCTGCTGCAGGGCGCGGCTGGCATAGGCTGTTTCGTCGTGCATGCTCAATACCAGGATGGGCAGGCTGACATGGGCGCGGCGCAGATGCGTCAGGCCTTCGAGACCACTGGCGTCCGGCAGCGACAGATCGAGCACGGCAACGTCCCAGTTGTCCGACCGGGCCAGCTTGAACCCCTGTTCGAGCGTGTCGGCTTCGCCGATTTCGGTGTCCGGCCAGCAGCGTAAAGCCGCCTTCCGACCAGAAGGCACGCCGTTTCAGGGTGGCGATTGTCTGATTGCGCGAGTCGATTTCCTGGCGTAGCACACGATCGAGTCGGGCAAAGTGCACACGGATGGCATCCATCGTCACGCGGCCTTCGTTGCCCTTGATCGTTTTCAGCGCTGCATCGAAGCCCTTCAGCCGTCGCGTCTCGACGCTGCGCCGCGCGAGTTTGATTCGATGCTTGATCAGCGGGTTCAGGCTGTGCTGGATCTCGAACGTAAGCGGCAGATATGCCAGCTGCTGCTGTAACCGGGAAAATGCCGGCCCGATCTGCGCAAGCCCGGCCTGATAGGGGCCAAGATAGTCCGGATCGCCGGTCAGAATGTAACCGCGTTGCCCTGTTTCCAGATCCTTGAGCAAAGACAGCACCTTGACGCTGCTCACCACGCCCTCGCGTGCCTGGGCGCGCAAATTGGTGGTTTGCTCCATCACGTGCAAGTTCTGGTAACTGTTCAGCGCAACCAGAACAAACAAGACCAACCCCACCAGAACGAGCAGGGCAATGTTGAAATCGATCCGGAGTGCGTGAACCGTTTTTGCCAATCTTCGAGCCGTCAAGCAAGCTTTAACGGGCAAACCATAACCGAATTTCAATTCGCCAGCACCCAGGCGCCCGGTGGCCGTCAAGCGAACCGGCTGCCATGCGGCCAACCTGCTGGAAAGGTCGCCCCGGGTGGCCCGCAAGCGGCATGCGCTCGCGTCGCCGGGTCCAGCCGAGGCCGGGGCTACTCGAGGTGTGGCGCAAGTTCGCGCCGAAGGAAGGCATGAAAATGCATCATCCCGTCTTCGAGCGGCGACTGATACGGCCCGGTTTCGTTCAGGCCTTGCTGATACAGCGCGAGCCGTCCGCGCTGCATCCGTGTGCAGATGACGTCGTCTTCGACCGCCGTTTCCTGGTAAGCCGCCTGCTGAGCTTCGATGAAAGCCCGCTCGAACAGCACGATGTCTTCGGGGTAATAAAACTCGACGACGTTGCGGCAGGATTCGATGCCGGTGGGGATGATCGACGACACCACCAGCACATGCGGATACCACTCGACCATCAGGCCGGGGTAGTAGGTCAGCCAGATGGAGCCGTGCGCCGGCACCTTGCCGCGCTGGTAGGCCATCACCTGCTCGTGCCAGCGCTGGTAGACCGGCGACCCCGCCCTGGTCAGCCCGCGATTAACGCCCACGGTCTGCACCGACCACCAGTCGCCGTACTCCCACTTCAGGTCGTCGCAGGTCACGAATTGGCCGAGGCCGGGATGCGCAGGGCCGACGTGGTAATCCTCCAGGTACACCTCGATGAAGGTTTTCCAGTTGCAGGCGTAGTCGGTCACCTGCACCGAGTCGAGCCTGAAGCCGGAAAAGTCGAGATCGCGCACCGCCTGCATGCCGGCCAGATCGGCATTGACGTCGCGCGCACCGGCGAACAGCAGGCCCTGCCAGGTTTGCAGGCCGCTGCGCTTGAGGTTCATGCAGGGATTGCCCGAGAACTCCGGCGCGCCCAGCAGCGTGCCCTGGCTGTCATAGGTCCAGCGATGGATCGGGCAGACGATGTTGCCGGACGGCAGCTTGCCGCGTCCCTCCAGCATGATGGCCTGGCGATGGCGGCACACGTTGGACAGCAACTCGGTGCCGGCGCTGCTGTTGACCAGCAGCTTCGCGCCGTCGAACACTTCCAGCGCGTGGTAATCGCCCGGCTCGGGCACCATCAATTGATGCCCGACATAGCCGGAACCCTGCTTGAATAAATATTCGCGTTCCAGCGCGTACACAGCGGGATCGAAATACCAGGACACAGGCAATTGAGGCGAAGTAAGCGACAAGGCGCTGGATTCGGCGAGATCGCTCATGGCGCACCCTACAAAATCAGCCCCCTTCCGGTATGCACCAGAAGCGGCAGGCGTGACCGAAACGGCCACCATTAATAAAGTATCGGCGAAAAAAATGGAGCAGAAACAAGGACGCGACCGCCCCGAAGCCCACCGATTCAACCCATGACTCCCCGGCGACAACAGCATGAGCCTTTGGGGAGGGGCGGGGATTCTAGCACAGCCCGCCCGTGCCCTAGCCCGGCCGAATTGACCCACAGCCGGTACGGTCTTGTTCTGCCCGTCCCGGCTAAAATGGCGTTTTTTTAGATCAGGAACCCTCCATGTCCGAACCCGTTGTGTATGACCGCGCCCCTGCCGAACTCGAACTCGAACCGGGCGAATACTGGTGGTGTTCTTGCGGCCGCTCGATGACCCAGCCGTTTTGCGATGGTTCGCACGAAGGCACCGAATTTGAACCCATGTCGTTCGTCATCCAGGAAAAGTCGACGGTCTGGCTGTGCAACTGCAAGTACAGCAAAGACAAGCCGTTCTGCGATGGCAGCCATAACGACTTGCCCGACGACATTTTTTAAGCCGGTTTTCGACGCCGTCGTTTAGACATGAGCCAGGCAGGCAGCCCGGAAGCCGTACTCGATTTCTGGTTTGGCCAGCCTGGTCCGGCGGCCGAGGTCGCCGCGCGACAAAGCCCCCTCTGGTTCGGCAAGTCGGCGGCCAACGACCAGCAGGTGACCGAGCGCTTCGCCGACACGCTCATCGCGGCCGGCGCAGGCCGGCTCGATCACTGGGCACGCACCCCGCGCAACTTACTTGCGCTGATCGTGGTGCTCGACCAGTTCCCCCATCACATCCACCGCAATCAAGGGCAGTCGTTCGCTTACGATGCACAGTCGCTTGCACTTGCGCTGGTCATGATCCAGCACGGTGACGCTACCCGCGTCGTACCGATCGAGCGGGTGTTTGTCTACCTGCCGCTGGAACACGCCGAATCGCTGGTGCTACAGGACCAGTCCGTCGCGCTGTACACGCAACTCGCAGCCGAGGCCGGTGCCGCCGAGCGGCCGCTGTTCGATGGCTTCCTCGATTACGCAGCCAAACACCGCGATGTCGTCGCGCGTTTCGGCCGCTTTCCGCACCGTAACGAATTGCTGGGCCGCCCCAGCAGCAACGAAGAAATCGCCTTTCTCCTGCAACCTGGCTCACGCTTCTAGCCGTTAGTTAGCCCCGCTGCGTAAAATGGCAGACTTTGCCCTTTGGGCATCCGTCCAGCCGGATTTTTTTCAGACCAGCCATGTCCCGCCAAATTCTCGTCACCTCCGCTCTGCCCTACGCCAACGGCAGCATTCACTTAGGCCATCTGGTCGAATACATCCAGACCGACATCTGGGTGCGTTTCCAGAAAATGCGCGGACACGAGTGCCACTACGTGTGTGCCGACGACACCCACGGCACGGCGATCATGCTGCGCGCGGAGAAGGAAGGCATCACGCCGGAAACGCTGATCGGCCGGGTGTGGAACGAGCACACGCGCGACTTCGCGGGCTTCCACATCGGCTTCGACCATTACTACTCGACGCATTCGGACGAAAACCGCGAGCTGGCCTCGACCATCTACCTGCGCCTTGCAGACGCCGGCCTGATCGAAACCAAAACTATCGCGCAGCTGTATGACCCGATCAAAAACCTGTTCCTGCCGGACCGCTTCATCAAGGGCGAGTGCCCCAAGTGCGGCGCGCTGGACCAGTACGGCGACAACTGCGAAGTGTGCGGCGCCACCTACAGCCCGACCGAGCTGAAGAACCCGGTGTCGGCGGTATCGGGCGCGACGCCGGTGCACAAGGATTCCGAGCACTACTTTTTCAAGCTCGGCACGTGCGAGACCTTCCTGCGCGAATGGACCACCTCAGGCGCACTGCAGGCCGAAGCCTCCAACAAGATGCAGGAATGGTTCGCGTCCGGCCTCAACAACTGGGACATCAGCCGCGACGCGCCCTACTTCGGCTTCGAGATTCCCGGCGCGCCGGGCAAGTATTTCTACGTGTGGCTGGACGCGCCGGTCGGTTACATGGCGAGCTTCGCCAAATACGCCGCAGTCTACGGCCTCGACTTCAACGCCTGGTGGGGGCCTGATTCGAAGACCGAACTGGTGCACTTCATCGGCAAAGACATCCTGTATTTCCACGCCCTGTTCTGGCCGGCGATGCTGAAGTATTCCGGCCACCGCCTGCCGACCGCGGTGTATGCGCACGGCTTCCTGACCGTGAACGGGCAGAAGATGTCGAAGTCGCGCGGCACCTTCATCACCGCCGACAGCTATCTGGCGCAAGGCCTCAACCCTGAGTGGCTACGCTATTACTACGCCGCCAAACTCAATGGCTCGATGGAAGATCTTGATCTGAATCTGGACGACTTCACCGCGCGGGTGAATTCCGATCTGGTTGGCAAGTTCATCAATATCGCCAGCCGCACCGCCGGTTTCATCCGCAAAAACTTCGACGGCAAGCTCGCCGACGGCGTCGCCAATATCGAGCTCATCGGCGCGTTCCAGGCCGCTGCCAGCGACATCGCCGCGCACTACGAGGCACGCGACTATGGCCGTGCGCTGCGCGAAATCATGGCGCTGGCCGACCGCGCCAACCAGTACGTGGCCGACGAAAAACCCTGGGAACTGGCGAAGAAACCCGAAGCGGTGTATCGCCTGCACGAAGTCTGCACCGTGGCGCTGAACTGCTTCCGCCTGCTCACTCTGTACCTGAAACCGGTGCTGCCGAAACTGGCCGAACAGGTCGAAACCTTCCTCAACATTCCACCGCTCACCTGGGATGACGCGCAAAGCCTGTTCATCCGCCACGCCATCAACGAGTACAGCCACCTGATGACCCGTATCGACCCCAAATCCATTGAAGCCATGGTTGACGCCAACAAGCAGAACCTCGAACCCACAGCACCTGCACCGGTGCGCCACGCCGAAGCGCAGACGCACGCCGCCCAACCCGCAACCGCTGCGCCGGTAGCCGACACGCCGGAATCCAACATGATAGGCATCGACGACTTCGCCAAGATCGACCTGCGCATCGCGCGCATCGCCAACGCCGAAAACGTCGAAGGCGCCGACAAGCTGTTGCGGCTCACGCTTGATCTCGGCGATCTGGGCACGCGCCAGGTATTCGCCGGCATCAAGTCGGCCTACGCGCCGGAAGCGCTGGTCGGCCGCTTCACCGTCATGGTCGCCAACCTCGCGCCGCGCAAGATGAAATTCGGCATGAGCGAAGGCATGGTGCTGGCTGCGTCGGGTGATGCACCCGGACTGTTCATCCTGTCGCCCGATTCCGGCGCGCAGCCGGGCATGAAGGTGAAATGAACACGCAAACCCTGCGCCTGGTCATTCATGGCCGCGTGCAGGGTGTGTGGTTTCGTGAGTCGATGAAGCAGCAAGCCGAACAACTCGGCGTCCACGGCTGGGTGACGAATCGCGCCGATGGCTGCGTGGAAGCCGTAATTCAGGGGGATGAAAATGCCGTCGCGGCGATGCTGGACTGGACGCATTCCGGCCCGCCCCTGGCCAAAGTAACGCAGGTGGAACAGTCAGCGGTGGAAGGCGAATTCACGGACTTTCAAAAGCGTCCGGCAACCTGATCCCAGACCAGTAGGTTGGGCTGCAAAGCCCAACGCGGCAATCGGCTATGTGTTGGGCTTCATTTCATTCAGCCCAACTTACGTGGGCTGAATTCGCAACTATATGTTTGCTCATGATGTTTTTGAGAGATGGGGCGAGGGCGAGAGCCGGAAAGTGTAATTATTTCCGACAAACCTTCCCAAATCGCGGACAAAAAAATGCCCAGCTCCTAAGAGCCGGGCAGAGAATCCAACTTATGAGGAAGGATTGGAGGAGACAACACTGAGAGCCGTTGCGGCGTCATCAGCGTTATTAGAATTCTATAATATTATGGTATTCCTGTCAACACTTATTTACAGGCCAAGTCTGAGTTGGTACGTTTATATCAGTTCAGCAGGTGATCTCAGTACACTACGTTCACCGCTTCAGGCCTGAGCCAGCCTCGCAGCGACTCCAGCAAGCGGTCATCCAGACGCACCCGCCAGTTCTCCCCCAGCCGCACCCGGCAGCGGGCATTGGGGTTCTGATAGTCGACCCAGACCGGGCAGCCGCCCTCGTGCGCCTTATAGGCTTCAAGCAGCTCGGCCAGTTTGCGGCCGCTGTTAGGTTGCATGGAGCATTGCCCGTTGCACGCTAACCGTAAACCTTGCGCAAAGCGGGTTCGCGCGCCCGCCAGATCGTAGATCTTTTCTGCCGTGACGCGAATGCCGCCGGAATAATCATCGCGATTGACCTTGCCCTCGATCACCAGCAAGGCGTCGTCTTTCAGCAGGTGGCGGTTCTGGTCGTACAACTCGTTGAAAATCACCACCTCGACCTGTGCGGTTGCATCGTCGAGCAGCAGAATCAGCATCTTGCCGCGCCGTGTCATCTGGGTACGCAAGGACACCACGATCCCGGCCAGCATGACCGGGTCGCGCGAGGGCTCCAGGCTGTTGAGCTGGCGTTTGGCGAAGCCGGACACTTCGGCCAGATACGAGGTGAACGGGTGGCCGCTGAAGAAATAGCCGAGCGCGGACTTTTCCTGGATCAGTTTGTCCAGGTCCGACCAGTGCGGCACCTCGATCAGGTCTTCGCCGCCGTCGAGCGCCTCTCCGAACAGGCCGACCTGCCCTCCGCTACGCGCTGCGCGGTCGGCGGTTTCCAGCGCCGCGCCGACCGAGGCCATCAAGCTGGCGCGATGATCATTGAGGGTGTCGAACGCACCCGCTTTCACCAGCGCTTCGAGCACGCGGCGATTGAGGTAACGCTTGTCCACCCGCCGCGTCAGGTCGAACAGGCCCTTGAACGGACCATTCGCCTCACGCTCGGCCACGATCGCGCCGATGGCCGCTTCGCCGCTGCCCTTGATTGCGCCGAGGCCATAGCGGATATCGGTTTTCGACACTGGCTCGAAACGATACAGCGACTGGTTGATGTCGGGCGGCAACATCACCAAGCCATTGGCGCGGGAGTCTTCGTAGAAAATCCGCACCTTGTCGGTGTCGGACATTTCAGACGACATCGTCGCCGCCATGAATTCGGCCGGGTAGTAGGCCTTGAGCCAGGCGGTGTGATACGCGATCAGGGCATAGGCGGCGGAGTGGGACTTGTTGAAGCCGTACTCGGCGAACTTCTCCATCAGGTCGAACAGCCTTCCGGCGATCTTGTCCTCGACGCCGCGCTTGGCCGCGCCGTCGAGGAAAATCGTGCGCTGCACGGCCATTTCTTCGGGTTTCTTCTTACCCATGGCGCGCCGCAGCATGTCGGCGCTACCAAGGCTGTAGCCGGCCAGGATCTGTGCCACCAGCATCACCTGCTCCTGGTAGACGATGATGCCGTAAGTCGATTTCAGCACCGGCTCGAGGTCGGGGTGAAAGTATTCGGGTTTCTGCTTGCCCTGCTTGCGCGCGATGAAGTCGTCCACCATGCCGGAGCCGAGCGGGCCCGGGCGGTTCAGCGCCATCAAGGCGATGATGTCTTCGAAGCAGTCGCCCCTGAGTTTTTTCTCCAGGTCCTTGGCCGAACGCGATTCGGACTGGAACACCGCCGTGGTGTTGCCGTCGGCAAACAGCTTGTACACCGCGCGGTCGTTCAGCGGCAGGTCTTCGAGGCGAAAGTCCTTGCGCGCCTCGTGGCACTGCACGAAGCGCACAGCCTCGGCCAGAATGGTGAGCGTGCGCAGGCCGAGAAAATCGAACTTGACCAGGCCGATGGCCTCGACGTCGTCCTTGTCGAACTGCGATACTGCCGAGCCCGAGCCTTCGGCCTGATACAGCGGGCAAAAATCGGTCAGCTTGCCCGGCGCAATCAGCACGCCGCCGGCGTGCATGCCGACGTTGCGGGTAATGCCTTCGAGTTTTTCGGCCAGTGGCAGCAACTCGGCGAGCTCTTCTTCGGCAGCGGCGCGCTCGTCGATCTGCGGTTCCTTCTCGCGCGCCTCGGCGAGCGAAATCCCCAGCTCGTTGGGTACTAGCTTGACGAATTTGTCGACAAACAGATAGGGCAGGTCGAGTACGCGGCCGACGTCGCGCAGCACAGCCTTGGCCGCCATGGTTCCGAAGGTGGCGATCTGCGACACCGAATCCGCGCCATAGCGGCGCTTGACGTAGTCGATGACGCGATCACGCCCGTCCTGGCAAAAGTCGATATCGAAGTCGGGCATCGACACCCGCTCGGGGTTGAGAAAGCGCTCGAACAGCAGGTCGTAGGCCAGCGGATCGAGATCGGTGATGCTGAGGCAATAGGCCACCAGCGAGCCTGCGCCCGAGCCGCGCCCGGGGCCGACCGGCACCCCGTTGTGCTTGGCCCAGTTGATGAAGTCCGACACGATCAGGAAATAACCGGGAAAGCCCATCTGGATGATGGTGCCCAGCTCGAACTCCAGCCGCGCAACATATTCCGGCATTTTGGCGGCACGCACCGCTTCGTCCGGATAAAGATGGGCCATGCGTTGCTGCAGACCTTCGTACGAACGCTGCCGCATGTAGTCGTCGAGGCTCATGCCGTCCGGCGTCGGAAAATCGGGCAGGCGGCTCTTGCCGAGTTCCAGCGTGAGGTTGCAGCGCTTGGTGATTTCGACGCTGTTGGCAAGCGCCTCCGGCAGGTCGGCGAACAGTTCCGCCATTTCCTCCGGCGACTTGAAATACTGCTCGGGCGTGAACTGGCGCGGGCGGCGCGGATCACCCAGCATCATGCCCTCGGCGATGCACACGCGCGCCTCGTGCGCCTTGAAGTCGTCGGCGGCCAGGAACTGGATCGGATGGGTGGCGACCGACGGCAGATTCAGGGCCGCGCCCACATCGAGCAGGCCATCGATCAGGCGTTCGCTGTGGGGCTGGCCAAAGCGTTGCAGCTCCAGGTAATAGCGTCCGGGAAACAGATTGGCCCACGCCTCGGCTGCGGCGCGCGCGGCATCGGCCTTGTCGTCTAGTAGTGCCTGCGCAACGTTGCCGCCGTCGCCGCCCGACAGCGCCAGCAAGCCCTCGCTACTCTCGGCCAGCCAGGCGGGGTCGATCTCGGCGCGGCCGCGGTGAATGTTGTGCTGATAGGCCCGCGAGAGCAGTTCACACAGGCGGCGATAGCCCTCGCGGTGCTGCACCAGCAGCAGCAGCCGCGACGGCCGATTGCGGTCGGCGGCATTGCTGATCCACACGTCGCAACCGAATACGGGCTTGATTCCCGCGCTGCGCGCTGCGCGGTAAAACTTGACCCAGCCGAAGGTGTTCGACAGGTCGGACAGACCCAGCGCCGGCATCGCGATGTCGCGCGCGCGCTTGACCGCGCCGTCTACCCGCACCAGGCCATCGGCAACGGAGTATTCGGTGTGCAGGCGCAGGTGGATGAAACGCGGGTCGGTCATAGGAAAACAGCAGACAGGCGGGGCAGTATTTTAACGCCGGGGCGGACGCCCAAGGCGCTCAAAATAAAAAGGCAGCCGCAGCTGCCTTTTTGTCCAAACCCAGCGACGCTCAGTTGGCGCGGCGCTTGAATTCGTTGGTGCGGGTGTCGATCTCGATCATGTCGCCGATATCGACAAAAGCCGCGACCGGCAGCTCATACCCGGTGGGCTTGATGCGGGCGGGCTTCATCACCTTGCCCGAGGTATCACCGCGCACGGCGGGCTCGGTGTATTCGACTTCGCGGATGACGGTGGTGGGCATCTCAACCGAGATCGCCTTGCCTTCGTAAAACACCACTTCGAGCGGCATGCCATCGTCCAGATAATTCAGCGCGTCGCCGAGGTTATCGGCTTCGATTTCATACTGGTTGTATTCAGTATCCATGAACACATACAGCGGGTCAGCGAAGTAAGAATAGGTGCAATCCTTGCGATCCAGCGACACCTGCTCGAACTTGTCGTCGGCGCGATAAACGGTCTCGGTGCCGGAACCATTCAACAGATTCTTCAGCTTCATCTTGACGACAGATGAGTTGCGGCCGGATTTCGAGAATTCGGCTCTCACCACGACCATCGGGTCTTGGCCGATCATCACGACGTTGCCGACGCGGAGTTCCTGGGCGGTTTTCATGGGTATCTTGTCCTGCGACTAAAGGCGCTGCGAGCGGCGCAGCATGCCAAGGGGTTGGGAAAACGCGGCATTTTATTGATTCGTCAAGATAAAGTCCAGAAAAACGAGCGCGACCCGTTGCGATGCGTCCGCCAGCTCGCCCAGCACGCCGCCATGTCCGGAGCACCGGGCACCCCGTTCCAGCGCCGCCAGGCATCCCGCACCGTCTGTGCCGCGAGCGGATCAAGACCCTCGGTATACATGGCCAGCAAGGCTTCGAGCTTGTCGTGATGGGCCGCTTCCGCCTGCGGATACGCCTGCCACACCAGCGGCCGCGCGGCCCACTGCGCCCGCACGCAGGAGTCTTCGCCACGCACGAAATTGAGATCGCACGCCCACAGCAGGCGGTCGTAGTCGTCCTGGCTGGCAAATGGCAGCACCTGCACCTGCAATGCCTCGCGCCGGATGGCATCGCCCGCCTGCAGCGCATTCAACCCCAGCCATTTGGCCAGTTGCGGCAGGATGCGGCCTTCCGGCACCAGCAGCGTGACCGGATCGACGCCGCCAGACCAGGCGTCGAGCAGTTCAGCCAGAGCCGGGTTTTCATAGGCAAACAGGGAAATCCGCCACTCGCCCGGGACGGGCGCCGGCACACCCAGCGATTGCCAGTACCCCACGATGTCGTGCTGCAGAAATTCCGAACGGCGCGCGAGCAGGTTGCGCTCGCGCAGCAGCCCGCCGGTTTGGCGCGTGTAGCCGGGAAAAAAGAAATACTTGGTCAGCGGCAACTGCGGGTGCGGCGAGGGCAAGCCGTGGTGCGCAGTCACCCAGGGTTCAGCACTCAGGTATTCCAGGTTGACCCATACCGGCGGCGCGGCGCGCGCGGCCATGTCCGCCACATAGGCCTCGGGCAGCGTGCAGCCAAACGCCTCGATCACGACTTCAGCAGGTGGCCCGAAGACCGCGTCCTGCCGCCAGGCGCAGACCGTTACCCCCTCGCACGCCTGCTGCGCGCGATCGGGCTGAATCTCAGGGCGTATCCGCTGAAACGCTGCCAGATCGTCGACCCACAGGCGTACCTTGGCGCCCTGCTCGTGCGCCAGACCCCGCGCCAGCCGCCAGCTCACACCGATGTCGCCGTAGTTGTCGATGACGCTGCAGAATATGTCCCAGGTGCGCATGCCCGCATCCTACCGCAATGAAAAAGGCTCCCGCGGGAGCCTTTTGATTTGAAGCGGTCCGGATGATGGCTGCCTGTTTGTTTGATCGGCAGGCAAGACACGCAGCCTACATCTGCGCGACCATCACCTCGGCAAACGCTGAACACTTCACCTCGGTCGCGTCCTCCATCAGGCGAGCAAAGTCGTAAGTCACGTGTTTCGACGCGATGGCCTTTTCCATGCTGGCGACGATGAGGTCGGCGGCTTCGATCCAGCCGAGGTGACGCAGCATCATTTCGGCCGAGAGGATCAGCGAACCCGGATTGACGTAGTCCTTGCCGGCGTACTTGGGCGCGGTGCCGTGAGTCGCTTCGAACATCGCCACCGTGTCGGATAGATTTGCTCCGGGCGCGATGCCGATGCCGCCGACTTCCGCCGCCAATGCGTCGGAGATGTAGTCGCCGTTGAGGTTGAGCGTGGCGACCACGTCGTATTCTTCCGGACGCAGCAGGATCTGCTGCAGGAACGCATCAGCAATGACGTCCTTGATGACGATGCCGTTGGGCAGTTCCATCCATGGCCCTTCGCCGATCAGCTTGGCGCCGAATTCGCGCGCGGCGAGTTCGTAGCCCCACTTCTTGAAGCCGCCTTCGGTGAACTTCATGATGTTGCCCTTGTGCACCAGGGTCACGGAACGCCGGTTGTTGTCGATCGCGTACTGGATCGCCTTGCGGATCAGGCGTTCGGAGCCTTCGACCGACACCGGCTTGATGCCGATGGCCGAAGTCTTGGGGAAGCGGATCTTCTTCACGCCCATCTGCCGTTGCAGGTATTTGATGACGCGCTTCGCCTCGTCGGAGCCGGCCTCCCACTCGATGCCGGCGTAGATGTCCTCGGTGTTCTCGCGGAAAATCACCATGTCAACTTTTTCGGGCGCCTTCACCGGGCTGGGCACGCCGGTGTAGTAGCGCACCGGGCGCAGGCACACATACAGGTCGAGCATCTGGCGCAATGCCACGTTGAGCGAGCGGATGCCGCCGGAAGTCGGCGTGGTGAGCGGCCCCTTGATAGAGATGACGTAATCCTTGACCGCCTGCACGGTTTCGTCGGGCAGCCACTGATCCGCACCGTAGACCTTGAGCGATTTTTCACCGGCATACACTTCCATCCAGGCAATCTGCTTCTTGCCCGCGTAGGCCTTGGCGACGGCGGCATCGACCACGCGGCGCATCGCCGGGGTGATGTCGACACCGGTGCCGTCGCCTTCGATGAAGGGAATAATGGGCATATCCGGCACGTTCAGGCTGTTGTCCGGATTGATGGTGATTTTCTGGCCGTGGGCGGGAATCTGGATATGTGTGCTCATGAGGGTCTCGAAACGTTGTGCTCTTAAATGGGTAAAATCGGGACTTTGCCCCCACCGAAGTGTCGCGTCTTATTTTGTTCAACAAACCCTACGGCGTTTTGAGCCAGTTCACCGCCGAAGGCCGTTGGCAGGGTTTGTCCGATTACCTCTCGCTGCCGGGTGTATACGCAGCCGGACGACTCGATGCGGACAGCGAAGGCCTGCTGATTTTAACCGATGACGGCATGCTGCAAAGCCGTATCGCCGACCCCAAACACAAGCTGCCCAAAACCTATTGGGCGCAGGTCGAGGGCGCACCCGATGTGGCCGCACTGGACGCGCTGCGGCATGGCGTCGATCTCGGCGACTTCATCACCCGTCCAGCCGCCGCGCGCCTGATCGACGAACCCGCCGGCCTGTGGCCGCGCAATCCGCCGATCCGAATCCGCGCGGCCATCCCCACGAACTGGATCGAACTCGTGATCGCCGAAGGCAAGAATCGCCAGGTGCGCCGGATGACTGCCAAGATTGGCTACCCGACGTTACGGCTGGTGCGGGCTGCGGTCGGGGAATGGACGCTTGGTGAGTTGCAACCTGGAGAATGGAAAGAACTGCATGTCTGATTTATGCCCTTCAGGGTACATCTGGTTACCTCACGTCGTCGTTGCCGCCATGGTTGAGCGCGACGGCAGATTTTTGCTGGTGGAAGAAGAAACCGCCGAAGGCCTGCGCCTCAACCAGCCGGCCGGCCACTGGGAGCGCGGCGAAACGCTGCTCGAGGCCGTGCGCCGCGAAACCCTGGAAGAAACCGCGCATTACATCGAACCGCTGGCGCTGCTGGGCTGCTACACCACCTTCTATGAGCGGCGCGACATCACCTATCTGCGCTTTGCCTACATTTGTGAGGCCGTCGGTTTCGACGCCGAGCGCACCCTGGACAATGGCATCGTGCGCGCCGTCTGGCTGACGCCGGCCGAACTCGCCGCCCATCCCATTCCGCACCGCAGCCCGCTGGTCATGCGCTGCGTGCAGGACTATCTGGCCGGGCGGCGCTTCCCGCTTGATTTCGTGAACCACGCATGAGCACACGCGTTGTCGTCGGCATGTCGGGCGGGGTCGATTCCGCCGTCGCCGCCTATCTGCTGAAGCAGCAGGGCTACGACGTGCTCGGCGTGTTCATGAAGAACTGGGACGATGACGACAACACCGAACACTGCACCGCGCGCGAGGATTTTCTCGACGTGCTGGCAGTGGCCGACGTGCTCGGCATCGAGGTCGAGGCGGTCAACTTTGCCGCCGAGTACAAGGAACGCGTGTTCAGCTATTTCCTCGCCGAATACCAGGCCGGGCGCACCCCCAACCCGGACGTGCTGTGCAACGCCGAAATCAAGTTCAAGGCCTTCCTCGACGACGCCATTGCGCGCGGCGCAGAGTTCATCGCCACCGGGCATTACGTCGGCAAGGGCGCGGACGAATACGGCCGCGCCACGCTGCTGCGTGCTGCAGACGCCAACAAGGACCAGAGCTATTTTCTCTACCGCCTGAGCCAGGCGCAGGTGCAGCCCGCACTGTTTCCGCTGGCCCCCCTGCCCAAGCCGGAGGTGCGCCAGATTGCTAAAAAAATCGGCCTGCCCAACGCCGCCAAAAAAGACAGCACCGGTATCTGTTTCATCGGCGAGCGCAACTTCCGCGGATTCCTCGAACGCTACCTGCCGCGCGATCCCGGCGACATGCGCACCCCCGAAGGCAAATGCGTCGGCCAGCATCAGGGCCTGATGTATTACACCCTGGGCCAGCGCCAGGGCCTGGGCATCGGCGGGCAGAAAGACGGCAACGACGATCCCTGGTTCGTCGCCGCCAAGGACATGGCCAGCAATACCCTGATCGTGGTGCAGGGTCACGAACACCCGCTGCTGTTGCGCAGCAGTCTCGGTGCCGGCCAGCTCAACTGGATCAGCGGCGAAGCACCCGATCCCGAACGCCCCTACACCGCCAAAACCCGCTACCGCCAGACCGACGCCGCCTGCCGCATCACTACGCTGGCCGACGACACCCTGGAACTGGTGTTCGATACACCACAATGGGCGGTCACGCCGGGCCAGTCTGTGGTGCTGTATGAGGGCAAGGTCTGCCTCGGCGGCGGCATCATTTCCTGACGTGCATGTGTTGACATCTGCGCGGGCACATTCAATGGGTGCGAGAACGTCATTCGAGGCAAAAACGTGCCCGCCCGATCAGGACGGCGGCGGCATCACATGAACCCGCTACAATTCCCGCTTTCCCGCTTCAAACCCCATCATGTCGCACGACACCGCACCCGTCCCCGCCGCCAATTTCATCCGTAACCTCATCGACGAGCAGAACGCTGCCGGTAAATGGGGTGGCCGCGTCGAAACGCGCTTTCCGCCCGAGCCCAACGGCTATCTGCATCTGGGCCACGCCAAATCGATCTTTTTGAACTTTGGCCTGGCTCGTGATTACGGCGGGGTGTGCCACCTTCGCTTCGACGACACCAATCCTGAAAAGGAAAGCCAGGAATACGTCGACGCCATCACCGAATCGGTCAAGTGGCTGGGCTTTGACTGGGGCGCGCATCTCTACTTCGCGTCGAACTATTTCTACACCATGTACGCCTGCGCCGAATCGCTGATTCAATCCGGCCACGCCTATGTCGATTCGCTGTCTGCCGACGAGATGCGCGCGTATCGCGGCACGCTGACCGAGCCGGGCAAGGACAGCCCGCACCGCAGCCGCAGCATCGAAGAAAACCTTGCCATGTTCCGTGCGATGCGCGCAGGCGAGTTTGCCGACGGCGCCCATGTGCTGCGCGCCAAGATCGACATGGCCTCGCCCAACATCAACCTGCGCGACCCTGCGATTTACCGCATCAAGCGCGCGCATCACCACAATACTGGCGACACCTGGTGCATCTACCCGATGTACACCTACGCGCATCCGATCGAGGACGCGATCGAGCACATCACGCATTCGATCTGCACCCTGGAATTTGAAGACCAGCGCCCGTTCTACGACTGGCTGCTGGACAAGCTGGCTGACAGCGGCTTCTTCACCCGTCCGCTGCCGCAGCAGATCGAATTCGCGCGCCTCAACCTCACCTATGTCGTGCTGTCGAAGCGCAAACTGATTCAACTGGTGGAAGACAAACACGTCAGCGGCTGGGACGACCCGCGCCTGCCGACGCTGGCCGGTGCACGACGTCGCGGCTACACGGCGGAAGGCCTTAAGCGTTTCACCGACCAGATCGGCGTGTCCAAATCCGACGGCTGGATCGACTACAGCGTGTTCGAAGCCTGCCAGCGCGATGACCTGAATGATTCCGCGCTGCGCCGCATCGCCGTGCTCGACCCGGTCAAGCTGATCATTGACAACTATCCTGAAGGCCAGTCGGAAGAGTGCTACGCCCCCAACCACCCGCAGCAACCCGAGCTGGGCAAGCGGATGGTGCCGTTTTCAAAAGAGTTGTGGATCGAGCGCGAGGACTTTATCGAAACGCCACCCAAGGGCTACTTCCGTTTGTTCCCGGGCAATTCGGTACGGCTGCGCTACGGCTACGTCGTCCAATGCACCAGGTGCGACAAGGATGCCGCCGGCGCCATCACCGCCGTGCATTGCGACTACCTGCCCGACACCAAGTCCGGCACGCCAGGCGCCGATTCGGTCAAGGTCAAGGGCAATATCCACTGGGTCTCGGCCACGCATGCGTATGAAGCCGAAGTGCGCCTGTACGACCGCCTGTTCACCACTGCGCAGCCGGGCGACGTCAGCGGTGATTTCCTGAATGACCTGAATGCCGATTCGGTGCGCGTCATCCGCGCCCAACTCGAACCCGGCCTGCGTGACGCTGCGGCAGAAGACCGCTTCCAGTTCGAGCGTCACGGTTATTTTGTGGCTGACCGCATCGATTCGAAAGCGGGCGCGCCGGTATTCAACCGGACCGTCACGCTGAAAGATTCGTGGGCAAAGGCTGAAAAATAATCCGGCCTAATCCTTGAGGCGCGCGGCGTATTTTGCCCGCGCTTTAGCCACTTTCGGCGCTACCACATACTGGCAGTAAGGCTGGTTGGGGTTCTGCTCAAAGTAACCCTGGTGATACCCCTCGGCGGGATAGAACGTCGTCGCTTCGCTCAGCTCGGTGACAATCGGCGCGCCGAATTGTCCGGCTGCGGTCAGCTCGGCAATCACGGCTTCAGCCTCAGCTTTCTGGTCCGGGGTGTGCCAGAAAATCGCCGAGCGATATTGCGTGCCGACATCATTTCCCTGGCGATTAAGCTGGGTGGGATCGTGCAGGGTAAAAAAAACTTCAAGCAACTCACGGAAGGACACCTCGTCGGAATCGTAGTTGACCCGCACCACTTCAGCATGGCCCGTGTCGCCGTTGCAGATATCCTCGTAGGTGGGGTTTGCCGTATGTCCGCCCATGTAGCCGGATACGGCTGACGACACGCCGCGCAACCGGTTGAACACCGACTCGATGCACCAGAAACATCCCCCAGCTAAGCTTGCTATTGCGTGTGACATGGTTTTCTCCAGAGTGTTTGGATTCAGCCCAACGGCTCGACGACGCATCACACCGCGCCTGCTACCAAAGCCTAGACGACGGGAACGGTATCCCTGAACGAGGGGCGTGCCATCAGCTTGTCCATCAATGTCGCCAGATTGGGGTGCGCGCTGCGCCAGTCGATTTCAGCAAAGCGTAATTCGAGATAGCCCAGCATGCAGCCGCAGGCGATATCGGCCAGCGTCATGCTGTTGCCGAGATACCAGGGTTTGTCGCCCAGCGCTTCCGACAGCGCTTCCAGCCCGCGTAAAACGGTCTTCTGCTGCAGGCTCAACCAATCGCTGCTTTGCTGTTCGGGCGCGCGCTTTCTTTCCAGAAACACCGCCACGGCAGCATCGGTCACGCCGTCGGAAAGAGCTTCGATGCCGCGCACGACCATGCGGGTTCTCGGTTCGCCGGGGATGAGATGAGCCACCGGGCTGATGTGGTCAAGGTACTCGACAATGACGCGCGAATCGAACACGGACACACCATCTTCGAGCACCAGCACGGGCACCTTGCCGAGCGGGTTGATCGACGACACCGGGCTATCGGGCAGCCAGGGATTTTCAGCCTGCAACTGGAAAGGGATTTTCTTTTCGAGCAGCACCACGCGGGCCTTGCGGCCATAAGGACTGGTGAGCGAGGTAACGAGTTTCATGCGGATTCCCTGAAGAACGACTCGGTTAGCTTGATGAGACATTGCCATTATGGCTTGCCACAAACAGTGCTCCAACCCATCCGCGCATCAGGCGCAACACCTCGGCCCCGAATTCGAGCGCTGAGAAAAGGCGTTTACCTGGATGATCCCCTGACAAGGACGCAGTGGCGTGGCAAGCGCTGAAAATACCAGCAGAGCTGTGACACGACCACACAGATTTTCGCCCGCAGTCAGCCAACGGCTGAAGCTGAAGCAGGGTTAGCGGACGTGATCGACGATGAATTGCTTGACCGCATGGATATCGGCATCCATCACATGTTTATTTTGCGGCTGGTCTTCCAGGTCGGCGAGCTCGGCCGGGCGCACCGGCTCGATGCCGAGCGCCTCGCGGATGGCGTCGTCGAACTTGGCAGGTTGCGCGGTTTCCATGCAGATCAGCGGCACGCCGTGTTCGCGGTGTTCCATGCCCACTTTCAGGCCGTCGGCGGTGTGCGGGTCGACCATCGTGCCGTACACCTCGTATACGGTGCGGATAGTGTCGAGGCGGTTGGCGTGATTGCTCGACCCCGAGACCATGCCGAAATCGGCGACGCGCTTGAACAGCCCCCCCGCGTTCAGATCGAAGCTGCCGCCGGATTCGACCGTGCTCCACAGGCTGCGGATTTTCGCGGCGTCGCGCCCGCTGAGGTCGAAGATGAAGCGCTCAAAGTTGGATGCCTTGGAGATGTCCATCGACGGGCTGGAGGTGTGTTTCGTCTCCGGCCGCGGGCGGTAGACGCCAGTCTTGAAGAACTCGTCGAGCACGTCGTTTTCGTTGGTGGCGACGATCAGCTTCTTGATCGGCAATCCCATCTGGCGCGCGATATGGCCGGCGCAGACGTTGCCAAAGTTGCCCGACGGCACCGAGAACGAGACCTGCTGGTCGTTGGAGTGTGTCGCCGCGAAATAGGCCTTGAAGTAATACACGCTCTGTGCCGCGACGCGCGCCCAGTTGATCGAGTTGACCGCGCCGATGTGATATTTCGCCTTGAAATCCAGATCGTTCGACACGGCCTTGACGATGTCCTGGCACTGGTCAAACACGCCGCGCATCACCAGATTGTGGATATTGGCGTCGGCAAGCGCATACATCTGCGCCTGCTGGAAACGCGTCATGCCATGCTCTGGCGACAGCATGAACACGCGGACGCCGCGCTTGCCGCGCATCGCGTATTCGGCTGCCGATCCGGTGTCGCCGGAGGTGGCGCCGAGGATGTTCAGCTCGCCCCCCGTTTTTGCCAGCGCATATTCGAACAGGTTGCCCAATAACTGCATCGCCATGTCCTTGAACGCCAGCGTCGGGCCGTTCGACAGTGCCAGCACGTGCAGGCCTGGCTCAAGGGTCTTCAGCGGGGTGATGTCGGCGGCGTTTTCCTTGTCCGTGACATAGCGATAAACATCGGCGGTGTAGGTCTTGTCGATCAGCGCGCGCAGATCATCGTGCGGGATGTCGTCGATCAGTCGCGACAGCACGGCAAACGCCAGCTCCGCATAACTCATGCCGCGCATCGCCGCGAGTTCGTCGGCGCTGAAACGTGGATACGCTTCCGGCACATAGAGGCCGCCATCACTGGCCAGACCGCCCAGCAGGATGTCGGAGAAGCGGAGCTGCGGCGCCAGGCCGCGCGTGCTGAGGTAGTTCATGATGATCCTAAATGACTTACTTGGCCGCCAGTTCTTCGAGACGGATGCGCATGACCTTGCCCGCCACGGTATCGAGCGCCTCGATCTTGGCAATCGCGGCGTTGATGTTTTTTTCCACTGTGATGTGGGTCAAGAGAATGATGGTGACCTGCTCTTCGCCTTCGGCGGGTTCCTTCTGCACCATGGCGTCGATGGAGATGCTGCCGTCAGCCAGAATGCGGGTGATGTCGGCCAGCACGCCGGGGCGGTCAAAAGCCGAGAGGCGCAGGTAATACGCAGTGCGCACTTCGTCCATCGGCAGGATCGGCGTGTCGGAAAGCTGGTCGGGCTGAAACGCGAGATGCGGCACGCGGTGATGCGGGTCGGCGGTGTGCAGACGGGTGACGTCGACGAGGTCGGCCACCACCGCGGAAGCGGTCGGCTCGGCGCCGGCACCGGCGCCGTAATACAGCGTCGGACCGACCGCATCACCCTTCACCAGCACGGCGTTCATCGCGCCGTCGACGTTGGCGATGAGGCGGCGCTCGGGAATCAGTGTGGGATGCACGCGCAGCTCGATGCCGTTTTCGGCACGGCGGGCGATGCCCAGCAGCTTGATCCGATAGCCCAGTTCTTCGGCGTACTGCACGTCTTCACGCGTGAGTTTGGAAATGCCCTCGGTATAGGCCTTGTCGAACTGCATCGGAATGCCGAAGGCGATCGCCGACAGAATGGTGAGCTTGTGCGCGGCATCAATACCTTCGATGTCGAAAGTCGGGTCGGCTTCGGCGTAGCCCAGGTCCTGCGCCTGCTTCAGCACGTCGGCAAACGCCGCGCCCTTGTCGCGCATTTCGGTGAGGATGAAGTTGCTGGTGCCGTTGATGATGCCGGCCAGCCATTCGATGCGGTTGGCGGTAAGGCCTTCGCGCAGCGCCTTGATGATGGGAATGCCGCCCGCCACCGCCGCCTCGAACGCGACCATCACGCCCTTGGCCTGTGCCGCCGCGAAGATCTCGTTGCCGTACTTGGCGACCAGATGCTTGTTGGCCGTGACCACATGCTTGCCGTTGGCGATTGCCTGCAGCACCAGTTCGCGCGCCGGCTCCAGACCGCCGATCAATTCGACCACGATGTCGATATCGGGGTCGTCGACCACGTCGAACGGGTCGGTCGTCAGCAGCAGATCGCCTGCCAGCGCTTTGGCCTTTTCAAGATCGCGTACCGCAGCGCGCACCACGCGGATTTCGCGCCCGGCGCGACGGGTGATTTCTTCAGCATTGCGGCGCAGCACGGTGAGCGTGCCGCCACCGACCGTTCCCAGGCCCAGCAGGCCGACGTTGATGGGTTTCATTCAATAGTCTCTGTCAAAAAGTGGATATCAACGATGCACGCGGTTGCGGTCGAGAAAGCGGCTCATGCGGCTGATCGCTTCGGTCAATTCTTCTTCATGCGGCAGGAACACCACCCGGATGTGGTCCGGATGCGCCCAGTTGAATCCGCTGCCCTGCACCACCAGCACGCGCTCCTCTTCCAGCAGGTTGAGGATGAATTTCTGGTCGTCGCTGATGTGATACAGCTTGGGATCGAGCCGCGGGAACAGATACATCGCCGCCTTGGGCTTGAAGCACGTCACCCCGGGAATCAGCGTGAGCAACTCATGCGCCAGATCGCGCTGGCGCGTCAGCCGCCCGCTCGGCGCTACCAGATCATTGATGCTCTGGTAGCCGCCGAGCGCGGTCTGGATCGCATACTGCCCGGGCACGTTGGAACACAGGCGCATCGACGCCAGCATGCTCAGGCCTTCCAGATAATCCCGCGCATGGCGCTTGTCGCCCGACACGATCAACCACCCCGAGCGATAGCCGCACGCGCGGTAATTCTTCGACAGGCCGTTGAAGGTGACGATCAGCACGTCCTCCGCCAGCGAGGCCAGCGAGGTGTGGATCGCGCCGTCGTACAGCACCTTGTCGTAGATTTCGTCGGCGTAGACGACGAGCTGATGCTGGCGCGCGATTTCCAGAATCTCCAGCAGCAGCTCGGTCGGATACAGCGCACCGGTCGGATTGTTCGGATTGATGATGACGATGGCGCGAGTATTAGGCGTGATCTTGGCGCGGATATCGTCCAGATCGGGCAGCCAGCCGGCGCCCTCGTCACACAGGTAGTGGCGCGGCTTGCCGCCGCCCAGGCTCACCGCCGCCGTCCACAGCGGGTAATCGGGCGCGGGAACCAGCACCTCGTCACCGTTGTTGAGCAAAGCCTGCATCGACATCACGATCAGCTCGGACACGCCGTTGCCGATGAAGATGTCGTCGATCTGCACGCCGGCGATGCCCTTGCGCTGCGTCTCGTGCATGATCGCCTTGCGCGCGGAGAACAGGCCCTTTGAATCGCTGTAGCCCGAGGCATTCGGCAGGTTGAGGATCACGTCCTGCACGATTTCTTCCGGCGCCTCGAAGCCGAACGGCGCAGGATTGCCGATATTCAGCTTGATGATGCGCTGACCCTCTTCCTCCATCTGCCGCGCGCGCGCCATCACCGGCCCGCGGATGTCGTAGCAGACGCGGTCGAGCTTGGTTGATTTATGGATGGTACGTAAGCGTGGCGTAGTGTCGGCCGTCACAGCGAATCCTTGTCAAGCTGCGTAAAATCAAGGCCATACAACACCTTGGTAAAGCGCGGGATTTTACCGGAGCCGCCCTGCCCGGGCAAACTCAAAGCCACCACGCGCGCCTGTCATCCCACAATCTGCTAAGGTTTCCGCATGAAACTGCACCTCAACGCCGGCGCCGGCCAGAAACTGTTTACCGGCTATGACACCGATCATGTCCTGATCAACGAGCAACGCTTCGATTCCAGCCTGCTGCTTTCCGCGCAGGGCATCGAGATCGCGCCTTGGGCTGGGCAGGGGTTTGATGCGCTCACCGCTGCGCATTTTGAGTGGCTGGCCCTGCACAAACTGGACATTCTGCTGTTCGGCACCGGTACCCGCCTGCGCTTTCCGCACCCCTCGCTGACGCGCGCCCTGACCAACGCGCGCATCGGCCTCGAAGTCATGGACATCGGCGCGCTGTGCCGTACCTACAATTTTCTTGCGACAGAAGGCAGGAGTGTCGGCGCAGCGCTGTTAATCGAGCCTGATCACCTGCCCCTGCTGTAAGGCCGTCACATCCCACGCCGGCGCAGCGGCGCGCAGTTCGGCCATGATCGCCGCTTCGTTGCCAGGCTTGAGATGGGTGATCCAGACTTCTGGATGCACATTTAACCCAGCCAGTTCTACCGCCAGCGAATCCGGCCAGTGATGCTGCGATTCACGCGCAATGTCGGCGAGCGCGTTCTCGAACGAGGTTTCGATAATCAGATAGCGCAGGTCAGGGATGGCATTCAATGCAGCGACAAACGCATCGCTGTGGGTGGTGTCGCCGCTGAATACCAGGCAGCCTGCCGGGGTGCAAAGCTGGATGCCGCAGGCCGGTACCACATGCTGCACCGGCAGCGGGGAGAAACTGCGCTTTCCCAGCGTGCACGTCACGCCCAGCGGCAAGGGATCGAAGCGCAACCACGGCGAAGCCACGCTGGGAATCGCGCGAAAATCCGGCCACAGGCGCCAGTTGAACAAGTCCTCAGCAAGAATTTCCAGTACCTCGGGCAACGCATGCACCACGACGGGCGTGGTGCGCTGCTCGCCCACGGCGTCGAGCAGCAACGGCAGCCCCAGCACATGATCGAGATGCGAGTGGGTGATGAAAACGTGATCGATCGCCAGCAATTGTTCAAATCTCAGCGTGGTGATGCCGGTCCCAGCGTCAATCAGGATGTCGTCGTCGACCAGGAATGAGGTGGTATGGCGTCCGCTGCCGATGCCGCCGCTGCAGCCCAGGATGGTGAGTTTCATGATCGGTCTTTTTCAGAGTTATTTGGTTGTGTAGACAAACACGCCATCCCAGTCGGCGGGCGGCGGTGCGGTGCGGAAATGCGCAATGCGCTCAAGGTAGATCGTGTAAAGCGTCCGCGGCGCGCGTGCGTTAAGTGAGTCCAGCGCGACTTCTGCGGCATTCCAGTCCTGCGCCTGATAGCGCGCGAACGCCGCCTCGAACGCGGCAGCGTCGGCTTTCAGGGCGTCGGGCAAGCCCGCGACTGCGCCCAGCGGCTCGTAGATCGCCACCGGCAAGGCCTTGCCCTTGACCCGAACCTCGTCGATTTTCATGAAGGCATGCTGCGGGTCGGCCTCGACCGTGGGCTGGGTGACAAGAATGCCGACGCCATACTGCTTGGTAATGCCTTCGAGCCGCGAGCCCAGGTTCACCGCGTCGCCCATCACGGTATACGACTGGCGAAACTCCGATCCCATGTTGCCGACGCTCATGCGGCCGGTGTTCACCCCCACGCCGATCTTTACCACGGGCCAGTTGCGTGCGGCGAATTCCTGGTTAAGTTGCGGCAAGGCGGCCTGCATGTCGAGCGCGGTCTGCACCGCCCGGCTGGCGTGATCGCTCAAGTCCACCGGCGCGTTCCAGAACGCCATGATGGCGTCACCGATGTATTTGTCGATGGTGCCGCGCTGCTGCTGCACGATGCGGGTCATGGTCGACAGATAGGCGTTGAGCACGGCGGCAAGATCGGCGGGCGGCAGATTCTCGGAAAAATCGGTGAAACCGCGAATGTCGGAAAACAGCACGCTCATCTCGCGCGACTGGCCTTCCATAGTGTAGTGCGCCGGGTCCAGGCTCATTTCAGCCGCTAGTTCGGGCGGCACGTACTGGCCAAACAGCTTGGTCATCTGGCGCTTGCTGCGTGTCGTGGCAAAAAAGCCGTACGCGGTATTGAGCGCATACAGTCCCGCCACGGTGAGCATCGGCGCCGCCATCGGCACCACCCAGAAACGCGACCAGGCGGCGGCATAGGCTGCCGCCAGCACAGCAAGCAGCGCCAGCGTGGAGGCCAGCCCGACCAAGGGGCCAAAGCGCAGCAGCACCCCTACCAACAGCCCCCCCAGCAGCACCACCACCAGCACCCGCACATCGTTCGCCCATGGCGGAGTGATGCGCGTACTGCCGTCGAGCATCCCGGCAATCAGGTGGGCGTGAATTTCCACGCCGGGAAACCGGTTGGAGAACGGCGTGACCCGCAGATCAGCCAATCCCGGCGCGGTCGATCCCAGTAGGACAATGCGGTTCTCGAGCTGCGCTAGCGGGGCTTTGCCCGCCAATACCGCGCCTGCCGAAATATAGGGAAACGGCGCGCCCGCGCGGTAGGGCACATGCACCGCGCCATTGGCTCCAAGCGGTACGCGCAGGCCACCGACCTCGATCCACGGCGTGACGTAGCGCCTCCCCAGCACCCTGATTTGTTCTTCGCCCGCAGTCACCGGATCGCCGCCGAAAGCCACCCGCAAGGTGGAGGCGGACAAGGCCAGATAGGTGCCTGCACCATAGGGCGTGAGCAGTTGCATTTGCCGCGCCGTACCGTCGGGGTCGGCGAGCATGTTGAAAAATCCTGCGCCTTGCGCCGCATCCTGGAATACCGCCTGATTCGCGCCATAGCCCGTGGGCGCGCCCTCGCCCATTGCCACCGGCAACGAGGGCGGCGGCAGGCGGCCGGTTTTGGCATCACCCGATCCGGCAGGAATGAAGTAATAACCGAGCGAAACCGGTCGGCCGGCGAGCGCCTGGGCGAAGCGGGCATCGTAGTCGAGGCGTGGCGCAACCTGCTTGAGCACGGCCTGGAAATCACGATTCCCAGCCAGCTCTTGCTGCGCCAGCCGCTTCAGGGAATCCAGCCCGGAGCTGGTATCGGGTTCGGCAAACACCACGTCAAACCCGACCGCCGCCACGCCATAGCGATCGAACAATTGCTCGACCAGCACGGCCATCTGGTCCCGGTTCCAGGGCCAGCGGCCCACGCTTTTCAGGCTGGCTTCATCGATATCCAGAATGGCGATGCGGTCGTCCGGGCCAGACGGCGCTGTCCATCTCAGCACGCTGTCGTATAGCCAGGCTTCGGCGCGCTGCATCGGGGCAATCACGATCAGCCCCGATGCATGCGCCGCCATCAGCAGGACGAACAGCGCCGACAGCACGGCCTGCGCCAGCCTCGACGACAGACGCCTCACCGGATGCGGTAAAAGCGGCTTGCCAGGTCTTTGCCCTGTACCGCGTCAAACTGCCCGCCTATCGACTCGCCCAGGGTGGCCAAGCGGTCGGCCGGGTGCGGGTGGGTTTTGTACAGCAGGCTGGTGCGCTCGTCCCTGGCCGGCAGTGCGACCAGATCCTGCAACACATCGGGCAGGCCCCACGGGGTATAGCCAGCCCGCGCCGCGTAGGCCATGCCGATACGATCCGCCTCGAACTCGGCACTCTTATCGAGCCCGCGCGCCAATATTTCAGCGCCGTTGCCGATCAGGTTCTGCACCACCTGATCGCTGCTTTGCGCCTTGCTGCTGGCCACCTGTCCCAGTGCGCTGATCAGGCTTGATTGCTTGAGCACCTTGAGATGGTGGCGCTGCGTGACATGGGCGATCTCATGCCCCAGCACCCCGGCCAGCTCGGCCTCGTTGTTCAGCCGCCGATACAGGCCTTTGGTCACGAACACATAGCCACCCGGCGCTGCGAAAGCGTTGATGTCTTCGCTATCGAGCACGCCGAAATGCCAGACCCGCTCCTTGCTCCCGCTCTGCAACGCCACCCAGTTGCCCACCTGGTTGACGTAGCGTTGCAGCTTGTCGTCGCGTACCAGCGGCACAGCGCCCAGCAGGTCTCCCGAAACCTGCTTGCCGATGCGCCCTTCCTGCTCAGGCGTGTAGTCGCCAAACAGGGCGAACCCCAGCTGATTGACATCCAGCTGCTGCTTGGCGGGCGCAGCCGTCACGGGCTGGGCTGTCGGCGCCGGCTGCTGCTCGGGCTGGCTCGACTTGTTCAACTCCTGGTTCAGGCGATCTTCCAGCATTTTTCCAAGATCAAATCCACTTGCCGCCCCGCTCAAAAGCAGCATCGACAATGCCAGTGCAAAGTGTTTGGTGTTCATTGGTCGTTCTCCCATGAGGATGAAGGCGTCTTCGTGGGCTGTGGTTTGGCAGGAATCGGCAGCTTGATCGCAACCAGACCCGCCTGACGCGCGAAGCTCCTGCTCTGCGCCTCCGTCACACGCCAGTCATCCAGCCGGGCCAGTTCAGCCGCGTTAAAGGTCGCTTTTTTCAGGTCTTCTTCGTTCAGGCCGCGCAAGCCCGCCACCGCAACTACGCGGCTGGGATCGGACCGGTTGGTGGCCGCACCCACCACCTCGCCCAAGCCATTGCCGCGCAAACCGCCAGCGCCTACGCGCACCGACAGCAAACGTACCCAGCCGGTTGTTCTGCCCGAGCTGACGCGCAGCCAGCCGCCCTGCTTGGCGAGCACATTGAGCGTGGTCCCCTTGGCGACCGTTCCCGCCACCGGGGCTGTCGCGCGTGGCTGGCTATACAGCTTGTCGGTGCGCAGCACCGTACCGGACGCGGCCAGCGCAGACGCTGTCGTCGCAATCAGCAGCAGCAAGGCTGCCGGAATCAAATGAGGTTTCATCGTGCGTTTCTCCATTAATTTGGCAAAACTGTATGGCCCGCCCCGCAGAGAGGCAAGCCGCATTGAAAGCGTTAAGATACTGCGATGAATTTCCTTGCGGCCTCCATCGAATCGCTCGGCGCCAAAATCGTCAGGGTGCTGACCGTTGGCTATGGGTTGCTCGCCTTTCTGACCGAGGCCCTGTCAGCCCTGCTCGACCGCAATACCTGGAACCGCGCCACCTTCAACGTGGTAGTCAAACAGGTTTATTTCACCGCGGTGCAGATTCTGCCGGTCTTTCTCACCTATGTGCTGGTGATCTCCTGGCTCATGATCACGATCATTCTCACCACGGCCCGCGACTTCGGGCTGGGCCAGTTCGCCAGCGAAATGACCATCCGGGTGCTGGTACTCGAGTTGCTGCCTTTCCTCACCGCACTGTACATCGCCTTGCGCTCGGGCAGTGCGATCAACACCGAAATCGCGCTGATGCGGGTCAACAACGAACTGGACGCTCTGGCGCATTGCAAAGTTCCGCCGATGCCGTTCGAGTTTCTGCCACGCCTGATCAGCGGCGTGATTTCAGTGGTCGCGCTGGCCAGTCTGGCTTGTCTGATCGCAGTAATGCTGGGCTATCTGGCAATTTATGGCCTGAACACCTCCGGATTCGAGTACTACACCCGCACCATCTCGAAAATCCTGGATTTCAAAATCATGGCCGGACTGTTTTTCAAATGCGCGCTGTTCGGGCTGGCAGTCACGCTGATTCCCATCACGGCCGGCCTGGAAACCCCCAAAAAGCTGTTCATGGTGCCAGTCTCAGTGTTGCGCGGCATGATGAAGGTGTTTTTCGCCATCATGGTGATCGAGGTGGTGTCATTAGCGCTCAAATACATCTGACGTCGTTTACCGACCGCGCTGCGCTGATGGCAGCCGTTGCCGAACTGGACGACGCAGTAGCACGGGTCGCGCTCGAGTTGCCGCTGCGCGCAAATTTGTCCGCGCTCGACAACATTGCGCTCATCCCGCTGTACCAGCGTCATTACGACGCAACTGAAGCCGGCAGGCAGGCACACGCTTTGCTGGCACTGCTGGGGCATGCCGAGATCGCCCCGCTGCGCGACCCGGACATGACCCCCGCGCAGCGTTTCGTTACCCAACTGGCGCGCGCACTTATGCTCAAGCGCCCGCGACTGGTCATCGACCGCCCCGGCGCCATCCTCTACGATGTGCCCTATCCGCATTTCATCCGCCAACTGGCCAGCCAGGGCGACCTGACCGGTACGTGGGAAATTTTCGACTTCAGCTGGAATCAGACGCTTTATTCAGAATGAACACATTTCATTTCAAGGTGGGGTTGTTTACCTTGGCCACCTTCCTGCTCGGCACCGCTTTTCTGGCCTATCTGCTCTACGCGCGCGGCTATTTTGAAAACACCTACCGGCTGCAACTCGCCGCAGCCACGGCCGATGGTGTCGTGCCCGGCGTGCCGCTGGTTTTTTCGGGCATCGAAATCGGCCACGTCACATCACTAGGCCTGAACGAAAACGGTGGCATCGTGATCCAGGTCGAGCTACCGGAACGTCATGCCAAATGGCTCAAGCAGGACAGCATCTACACGCTGGACAAGCCCTTGATCGGCAGCGTCAAAATCAGCGTCGACTCGGGCGATCTCGTTGGCGCCGCCTTGCCGGAAAACTCCACCATGCTGCTGCTCACACCAGACATCAACAAGGAAATCCCGGTGCTGATCGCACAGGTCAAGGCGATTCTCGCCAATGTCGAGCACCTCACCCGCAAGGAAAGCGACGTCAACGCCACGCTGGCGAACCTCAAGACCGTGACCGGGCGCATGACTGGCGAATACGGCATGCTCGAAGGCGTGCTCGGCAGCCCGCAAAACGCCCGCGCCGTGACCGAATCGCTCGACAAGACCCGTGCGCTGATGACCAAACTCGACACGCTGACAGCCAAGACCGATCAGTGGCTGTTCGCCCGGGACGGCTTGGCCGACAGCA
Source organism: Hydrogenophilales bacterium 16-61-112 (assembly GCA_002257045.1). GTDB lineage: Bacteria > Pseudomonadota > Gammaproteobacteria > Burkholderiales > Thiobacillaceae > Thiobacillus. The sequence continues at coordinate 48,274 of NCHD01000023.1, forward strand.
CCCGTGAATCGCTGGCGCAAGTCCGGCTCATGCTCGACGATGCGCAGTCCAGCCTGAAAAAAGCCGATGCGCTGATGACGAACGCAGTGGCCATTTCGGCCGACGTCAAGGCCGGTACGCAGGACATCGCCGCCCTGCGTGCCGAGATCGACGACGCCGTGCGCAAAGCCAATGCCCTGGTCAACGAAATCAACAAGCTGTGGCCGTTCGCGCGCGATCCCGAGGTCAAACTGCCATGAAGACCCTGCTCGCCATTATCAGTCTGGCACTGCTCACCGCCTGTGGCAGCAATCGACCGGTACCCGACTGGAAGGTTGATGCGGCAGATTTGATCGAACGCTATCAAAAACACGCGCTGCTGGGCGAAAACACCCTGGCCGAACGGTATTTTCAGCAGGCGATCGCGGCCACCGGCGGCGCTGGCCGTGTGACGGAAACAGCGCAGCTGTGGCTGGTTCACTGCGCCACCCGTCGCGCCATGCTGATCGACGACCGTTGTAGCAACTATGTCGAATTGGCCCGGCTCGAGCCCCATGCGGAAAATGCCGCCTATTTCCAGTTTCTGACCCTGCGCTGGGAGTCGGTCGATATTGCCCTGTTGCCGAAGCAGCACCAGCACCTGGTCGGCGCCCCGGCAGCCGCGCGGCCGGGTCTGCTCGCCACGATCGACGACCCCCTGGCACGCCTGCTTGACGCCAGTTTGCTCGTCATGCGCAAGGAGGCAGACAGCCAGACGCTCGACCTGGCGACCGCCGCCGCGTCGGACCAGGGCTGGCGCCAGCCGCTGCTGACGTATCTCAAACTCCAGCAGCAGCAGGCCGCCACGCGCGGCGACGCAGCCGATCTCGCACGGCTTGCCCAGCGCATCAAACTGGTCGAACAAAGCCTTGAAGCGCGGCCATAAAACCCGGCAATCCACTGCATCGGTAAAAGCGCGCGGCCTGGTTGTTGAAAAATTGACGATTGCATTGACAAGCCAACAGCGCACCGTTACCTTGCTGGGTCGAAGCGCCTAGCGTCTTCGTATCTACCAAGCTGTACCCAATAACTTAAATGGAGGAGTCCCATGAAATACGCATCGATCGCTCTGGCCACCCTGGCCGTTTTCTCAACTGCAGCTCACGCCGCTCCTGCCCTGATGAATGCTACCGACTGCGGTGAAGCCACCCAGACCGAGCTGAAAATCGTGCCAAAAGATGGCAAGGCCATGTGTGCATACGGTGGCGCGGTTCAAACCACCAAAATGGAATACGCATACGACTACACGATGCACGCCACCACCGAAAAGTGGACCGAAATGGGTGCGGGTGAATATGGTCCGATGAAAGCCATGATGTTCGGCCGCCTCAAGTTTGTCGGCCCCAAAGTCGAAGCGATGACCGTGATGGGTCCGTTTGAGACCTTCCTGAAATTGCCGGGCAAAGTTGCATTCGACAAGGCCTGTCCTGCTAAGTAAGCGTTCATCGCCAAAAAAAAGCCGGGGGTTCCCCGGCTTTTTTACGTCCATGCAATATGGAAGACGATCAATGTACGGTTCCGGTTTTTACGTCGAGAGGCCGTCCATTCTGGATTTCCTCTGGCGTGGCATCGCGAATGTCGATGACGTTCACCAGACAGGTCACCGTTTGCCCGGCCAGTGAAGGGTTGCCATCCAGGGTGAGCTGGCCATTCTCGATTGCGGTGACATAAAAAACCTTAGTCTCACCCGACTCGTTCTCGAACATGACTTCTGCCCCCACCCGGCGAAATTCCGGCGGCACGTTTTCGATGTCATCCACAAACATCAGGCTCTCGTCACGCTCGCCATAACCCTCTGCGGGCAACAACTTGATTTCGATCCGTTCACCGATCGTGCGCCCTGCCACGGCCGACTCGATGGCAGGCAAAATACCGCTGTTGGCGCCCTGCACATAGCCAACCGGAACATCATGCTGCTCAACGACCATGCCGCGCTGATCCAGTATGGAATACGTTATATATACAAGTTTATGACGTGCTACGGTAACCATGCTGTCTCATCCTGAATCGTCTGAAAGGGGGGCTGCGCATGCCCGGATGAGGCATCCGCGCCGCTAGCTTATGATACCTTTGATGTTCGCCCTGCACACTGCCTGAAGATGACTCCGCTCAAACAACTCCCTTCCTGGAAAATACTCGAACAGCACTTCAAGTCGATGCGCGCGTTCGACATGCGCACAGCATTCCGCGAAGACGCTCATCGCTTCGACCACCTGTCGCTGCGCTGTGGCAACCTGCTGCTCGATTACTCGAAAAACCGCATCACCGTCGACACGATGAGTCACCTGATGCAGCTGGCGCGCGAATCCGATCTGGAAGGCATGCGCAATGCCATGTACAGCGGCGAGCGCATCAATTTCACGGAACGCCGCGCGGTGCTGCACATGGCACTGCGCGCGCCGACTCGCCCCCGCCTGATGGTGGAAGGCGTCGATGTCGAGCATGAGGTCTCATTGGTGCTCAAGCGGATGCAGCACTTTGTCGAATCCATCCACAATGGCAGCTGGCGGGGGCATACCGGCAAGCCGATCCGCGACGTGGTCAACATCGGTATCGGCGGCTCGGATCTCGGCCCGGCGATGGTGTGCGCCGCACTCGACCATTACGCACTGGAAAGCGTGCAGGTGCATTTCGTATCCAACCTGGATCCCGCCCATCTGGCGTCCACCCTCAAGCATATCGACCCTGAAACCACGCTGTTCATCGTCGCCTCAAAAACCTTCACCACGCTGGAAACACTGGCCAACGCCAATTCGGCCAAAGCCTGGCTGCTGGCCGCGTTGCGCGCGCCCGCAGCAGTTGCCCGCCACTTTGTAGCCTTGTCGACCAACATGGAAGCCGTCGAAGCCTTTGGCATCGACCCGGAAAACATGTTCATTTTCTGGGACTGGGTGGGCGGACGCTACTCGCTGTGGTCGGCGATTGGTCTGTCGATTGCGCTGCAGATCGGCTGGGGCAATTTCCAAGCGCTGCTGGCAGGTGCGCATGCCATGGACGTCCACTTCAAGGAGGCGCCACTGGAAGCCAACATGCCGGTCATCCTCGGCATGCTGGGCATCTGGTACGGCAATTTCTGGGAAACGGATACCCACGGCATTTTTCCCTACGACCAACGACTGCGCCTGCTGGTGCCATTCCTGCAGCAACTGGACATGGAATCGAATGGCAAGAACGTCAACCGTGCCAATCGCCTGGTCAACTACAACACCGGCCCCATCGTCTGGGGTGCACCCGGCACCAATGGCCAGCACGCATTTTTCGAACTGATCCACCAGGGTACCCGACTGATCCCCACCGATTTTCTGATGGCAGCCGTGAATCACACGCCGCTGGCTGACCAGCACGAGTGGCTGCTGGCCAACTGCATGGCGCAATCCGAGGCGCTGCTCAAGGGAAAATCCCGCGCGGTGATTGAAGCCGAACTGATTGCCCAGGGCATGAGCCGCGAAGCCGCCAAGGCGCTGGCGCCGCACAAGGTCTTCCCCGGCAATCGCCCGAGCAACACCCTGCTCTACCAGAAGCTCGATCCCCATACCCTGGGCATGCTGCTTGCGCTGTATGAACACAAGATATTCGTGCAGGGTATCGTCTGGCAGATCAACAGCTTCGACCAATGGGGGGTCGAGCTCGGCAAGCAGCTCGCACCGCCGATTCGCGCCGCGCTGAGTTCGGTGCGCGCTGTCGGCGAACACGACGGCTCGACCCAGGGCCTGATCGCCGACATTCGACGCCGGCGCGGGCTCAGTACCTGACGCGCACCCGATAGGTCAGCGTCGTCTGCCCTTCGGCCGGCACCGCCACTTTCCACTCGGCGGTGCCGGATGCCGCCTTGGTGTGCGGCTGCGATTCACCCAGCATCGTCCAGTCGCCCGGCATCGGCTCGCGCACGGTGACAGTCACCGCTTCCGGCTTGGCATTTTTCAGCACGATTTCATAAGCCGATTCGAAAACGTCGTTGTAGCGGCTGCTGCCCGCCAGCTTCTGAAAAGCGGTCTGCTTCTTGTCCGCCGTCACATCAAACGCATCGCCCAACTTCAGCCGAACGGTTTCGTTCTTCGGCGTGTGATCGATGCGATCCTCGCCGACGAATAGCGCATTGCCCTGACTGTCTTTCTTGTAGACACGAATGACGCCCTTGGGCAGCGGGATGCCCAGCCCTTCGCCCTTGTTCTGAAAATCAACGAACACACTCACTTTCAGCTTCTGGCCGATTTCACCGTGCTGCCCCGAGTAGTAATAGTCTGCTCCCTGCAGCAGAAACATCTTGTGCACCGGCACCCGTGCCGCTGACATCAGGGCGACTTGCTTGGTCTGATTTTCTGCCACGGCCGTCGGCCGCTGCAGGGTATACAGGTGGTATTCGAACAGCGACTCCTGCTGCATTTCGGCCGCATCGGCCACCTTGGCCGCCGTCGTCATCATCGCGCGCGGCGCGGGCTGTTCTTCGCGCACCCGGTTGAGATCGCCCGCCACCAATTGCAGCTTGGCGTTGGGGTATGCCGCGCCACTCTGGTTGTTCAGCGTCACCCAGCCATTCAAGTCCAACTGGTTCTCGCTGGCGTTGAGTTCGGCCACGTAATCGGCGCGCCATGACAGGCCACCGGTCAGGTAGGACAATTCCAGGTTCTGTATTCCCGCAACAGGATTAACCAGAGAAATCACCAGCGTCGGCTTATCGCGCAGCGTGTCGGGTACGCTCGGAAAAATCAGTCGTCCGGGCACCCCGGTTTCAATTCGGTCGGCAAATCTGAGCACCACGCCATTCTGGGTCGACAACACTGTGGCGGTTTCCCGGGTTTCCACGCCCGTGGCAGGGTTCACCCTGACAACGTCCAGTTCGCGCCCGACATACTTTTCCAGCAGTTTCTGCGGGGTCAGCAGGTCGAAATCGAAGTTCTGCTCCTGTAAACGGAATCCGGCTGGGTTCGACATGTTGCGCAGCTGCGCGGTTTCCGGACGCATCTGCGCCGACACTTCACGCCATGCCAGCTGATTCTGCTCGCGGTCCAGCCTGACCCGCCGCGCATCCTTTACCAGCGCCAGATTGTCGCTGTAGATGGTCACCGCCACCGCATACTGATCGGACTGCGTGCTCACCAGTTCTTCACGCGGCGCCGCCCAGCTGGCGTACGAGGCTGTCATCAAACCCATTGCCAGCACGCTCACACAGTATTTCTTCGACATGTAATTCTCCATAACGCCCGGTGGCAATCGGGGTATCTTGACCCATGCGCGCCGAAAAGGGTTCACCGCGCTAAAATGTAGCCAACCCTCACCCGCATGCCCGACATGACAATCGACGACTCCCTTCCGCCCCGCATCGTCGGTGGTGGAATCAATACCCGCGAATCCGAACAGCCTGTGGTCGTCACGCAAATGCTGGGCATTGACGACAGCGAACCGGTTCGTGAGGAAGCGCTGCGCGCGCGCTTCCTTTCGTTCGACCCACTGTTCGACTCAGCCTCCAATCTGGTCGCGCATCAACTGGTTCTGCGTGGCCGCCACACATCGGCAGACGCCCCGCCCGAGCTGCAGCAAATGGACGAGGACATGCTGCTGACGGGGCTGTATTCACTCATCCAGAGCAATCTGGCGGGCACGCTACCCTTGCTGGTACAAATCAGCGAGAGCGTACTGTTCAGCGATATTCCCAAACAACTCAACCACCGCCAGCTGGTCTGGCGTATCAACATCGAGAACGAACAGCATCTGGCACGCGCCCTGGCATTGCAGGATGCCGGCCTGACATTCTGCCCCGCGCTCAACCGCGCGCATCCCGTCGTAAAGGAAAGTGCATCCGCCTGGCGCTACCTGGCCTGCAATGCCAACGACAATCCGCCCGGCGTTGCCGCACGTCCGGTCGTGGAAGGGGTGCGCCACGCCCACACCCAGGCCCACTGGCCCGAACACGCCTGGTTCAAGGGCAGTTTTTTCAGTGGCGACACCCAGCCTGCCGACGGTTCGCGCGAACTGGCCTTGCAGCTCGATCTATTGGGGATTGCCCTGCGCAGTTCACTCGATACGTTGATCCAGTTTGTGCAACTGAATCCCGAAATGGCGCCGCGCCTGCTTGCCATCGCCCATTCCCAGGTCGGCGGCATGAGCCGGCCTGCCGAATCGGCGGCCCATGCACTGATCATGCTGGGTCCCCAACGCGCCAGTCGCGTGGCAGCGCTGCTTGCATTGACCGGCACCCGAAAATGCAGCTGAAGCCTTTGAAATCGGGTTGCTCTCAACCGCCAATCTGGCCTTGTCTGTCCCGCTTGAAAGTCTGATCCGCAAACTGGGCCTGTCTGCCAACTGCGCGCGTGCGTTCAGCGTGCATGGCTCGGCTGAAAGCGCGATGCTGCAACTCGCATACGCCTGCGAAAACAACGATGTTGATACGCTTTCCGCCTACGCTCAGCAACTGGACATCCCGTTACACCAGATTTCCGTGGCTTACCTGGACGCGCTGATTGCCGCCTCGGCACTCGACGCTGCCCTGCAATAAACCGGCGCTCAATCTGAACACTGAATCCGGCGGTCGCGTAACGTAAAATGGCGGTTTTTGCTCGCCCGCCCGCCCCATGCACCCCACCCTGGTTTTCGACATTGAAACCATCCCCGATCTCACCGGGTTTGCCGCAGTCAACGGCATCGACATCAGCACCCTTCCGCACGCCGAGCTCACCGAAATGGCCTTGCTCGCCCGCCGCCAAAAAACCGGCAGCGACTTCATGCCGCATCACCTGCACCGCGTCGTCGCCATATCCTGCGCATTACGTAGCAGCGACGCGCTGAAAGTCTGGTCGCTCGGCGAACCGGGCAGCAGCGAGGCCGACCTGATCCAGCAGTTTTACGACAGCATCGAGCACCACACGCCCCAGCTCGTTTCATGGAACGGCGGTGGCTTCGACCTGCCGGTGCTGCATTACCGCGCGCTGATTCATGGCGTCACCGCACCTCGCTACTGGGACTGGGGCGACGACGACAAGGATTTCAAGTGGAACAGCTACCTCGGCCGCTACCACACCCGCCATCTCGACCTGATGGATGTGCTGGCGATGTACCAGCCGCGCGCCAACGCACCGCTCGACCAGATGGCCAAACTGTGCGGATTTCCCGGCAAACTGGGAATGGACGGTTCGCAGGTGCTGGGCGCATTTCAGCGGGGTGAAATCAACGCCATTCACCACTATTGCGAAACCGACGCGATGAACACCTGGCTGGTGTATCTGCGCTTCCAGAAAATGCGCGGCACGCTGTCCGAATCCGCTTACGCGGCTGAAATCGAACTCACCCGCGCAACACTCACCCAGCACAGCGCCCCGCACTGGCAGGCGTTTCTGGCGGCCTGGGCATGAGCAAAAAAACCAGCAACATGATCGTCGACATCCTCTCGCTCGACCACGAAGGTCATGGCATCGCGCGCATCGACGGCAAGGTCACCTTCGTCGATGGTGCACTGGCCGGCGAGCAGGTCGAAATCAACGTCTACCGCCAGCACGCCAAATACAACTCGGCTAATGCCGTCGCCATCCTGAAAGCCAGTGCGCAGCGCACCACGCCACGCTGCCCGTATTTTGGCCGTTGCGGCGGCTGCTCGATGCAGCATCTGGAGCCCGGCGCGCAGGTTGCCGCCAAGCAACGCGTGCTGGAAGACAACCTCGCCCACATCGGCAAGGTCAAGGCCGAGATCATCCTGCCCGCCCTGCACGGCCCGAGCTGGAACTACCGTTCCCGCGCAAGGCTGTCGGCGCGCCTGGTCGATAAAAAAGGCGGCGTGCTGGTCGGCTTCCGCGAAAAGCGTTCCAGCTATATCGTCGACATGACGAGCTGCGAAATCCTCACCCCCGATGTGTCGGCACTGCTGCAACCGTTGCGTGAACTGACCGTGCAGTTTTCCAACGCTGACCGCATCCCGCAAATCGAAATCGCGGTCGGCGAGCACATCACCGTGCTGGTGTTCCGTTTGCTCGCCCCCTGGAACGACGACGACGCCGCCAAGGTGCGCGCCTTTGCCGAACAGCATGGGGTTCAGGTGTGGGAACAAAGCAAGGGCCCCGAAACCGTCCGCCCGTTCTGGCCCGAAACGGCGCCCGATCTCAGCTACAGCCTGCCCGAATTCGGCCTCGTCATGCCGTTCAAGCCGATCGACTTCACCCAGGTCAATGTCGCCATCAACCGCGCGCTGGTCAGCCGTGCCATACGCCTGCTGCAACCCCAGCCAGGCGAACGCATTGCCGACCTGTTCTGCGGACTGGGGAATTTCACCCTGCCCATCGCCACCAGCGGTGCCGACGTGGTCGGCATCGAGGGCAGCCCGGAACTGGTGGCGCGCGCGCGCGAAAACGCGCTGCACAACAAACTATCAAACGCCCATTTCGCCGTCGACAACCTGTTTGAAATGACGCCGGAAAAATTCGCCGTGCTTGGTCACTTTGACAAACTGTTGATCGACCCGCCCCGTTCGGGCGCCATCGACCTGATCCAGGCACTGCCGGACAGTGGCGGGCCGCACCGCATCGTCTACGTCTCCTGCGACCCCGCCACGCTGGCACGCGACGCCGAAGCGCTGTGCCACAGCAAGGGCTACCGGCTGGTTGCGGCCGGCGTCGCCAACATGTTCCCGCACACCGCGCATGTCGAATCGATTGCGTTGTTCGAGCGGTAATTCTGACGATAATCCTTTAATATCCTGCGCTTAACTTCTTACAACACATCATGGCACTCATCGTACAAAAATACGGCGGCACCTCGGTCGCCAACGTCGAACGCATCCGCGCCGTAGCTGAACGCGTCGCCAAATTCAAAATGCTCGGGCATCAGGTGGTCGTCGTACTGTCTGCCATGTCGGGCGAAACCAACCGCCTGATCAACCTGGCCAAACAAATCCAGGCCACCCCCGATCCGCGCGAACTGGACATGATGGTGTCGACCGGCGAGCAGGTCACCATTGCCCTGCTCGCCATGGC
>NCHD01000024.1 GCA_002257045.1 Hydrogenophilales bacterium 16-61-112
CCTCGGCATTGCCACCGGTTACGACAAACAAATTCGCGGCACGAACATTGCCATCCGCAACGCCAATGACGCGATTTCGAAGGCGCAAACCAATGACGGCTATGCGGCTCAGATCACCGAGAACCTGCAACGCCTGTATGAAATTGCGGTTCAATTGGGCGGCACCGCCGTTGGCGCTGAAACCGACGCGCTTGTTGCAGAAAACACCCGTATTGCAGCGTTGACGACTGCCGCTACTGCAACGACGGTAGACGGCGCGGGCACGCAGGTTACCGGTGTCAGCGCGGCGATCCCGGCTCTAGCAGGCCTGGCTGCCACTCCGGCTTCCCTTACCGTTGCCAATTTCTCTGCAGATATCGCCACCGTAACCGCCTCACGTGCCAACTACGGCGCCGACATGGTGCGGTTTGGCTCAGCAGTGGCCACCATGCAGACCACTTCGGTCAACTTGTCAGCGTCCTTCAGCCGCATTATGGATACCGACTACGCTGCCGAAACTGCCGCCCAGGCCAAGAACAACATCCTGCAACAGGCAGGCACCGCGGTACTGGCGCAGGCCAACCAGACCCCGCAAACCGTGCTGACCCTGCTGCGTTAATCGGTAAATAAAGAACCAGTCCCTGACCGGCCAATCCGGTCAGGGATTTAGCACAAAGGATGTCGCCATGATTATCCAGAACCCCCCCCATATCAGTCCGGCTGCTCAGCCGGACTTACGCGCCCATGGCGCCGCGCCTGCCAAGGCTGTCGCCATTACGCCCGTTCAAAATGTCCCTGTGCAACCTTCCGGGGAAGAGTTGAAGAGCGCGGTGGCAGCGATCAATCAAGTCATGCGGCAGTCGAACCAAAGCCTGGAATTCAGCGTGGACACTGACGCCCATCGAACTGTGGTCAAGATGGTGGACACCAGCACGGGCGAATTGATTCGCCAATTTCCATCCGAAGCAACTCTGGCAATCTCGCGCGGAATTGAAGAATTCCAGCAGGGTTTGCTGATCACGCAAAAGGCTTGAGCCGGGAGGCGATCATGGCAATTACGGCTTCAAGCACAACCGCACTCGATGTCCCCACGCTCGTCTCGCAGCTGATGGCGGTCGAGCGCCGGCCCATCGACAAGCTCACCGCCAAGATCAGCAGCTACGAAACCAAGATTTCGTCTTTCGGCACGCTCAGCAGCCTGGTATCGAGTTTTCAAACCGCAGCCAAAAGCCTGAGTACCGACCTGCAAAAAGTTGCCGCCACGCCATCTGATACCAGCGTACTTGCCGCCACAGCCGGCAGCACCGCGGTACCCGGCACGTACACCGTGAGCGTGAACCAGCTGGCGCAGTCGCAAAACCTGGTTGCTGTTGGCCAAGCCAGCAGCACCGCCGCCATTGGCGACGGCACGGCAACCACGATCACGTTCGACCTGGGCACCATCAGCGGCGGCACGCTGACCAATGGGGTGTACAGCGGCGCTGCCTTCGCGTCCAACGGCAGCGGCACCGCAAGCATCACCATTGATGGCAGCAACAACACCCTGCAAGGCATACGAGACGCAATCAATTCCGCCGCCACGGGCGTCACCGCGACCATCGTCAACGACGGCAGCGGCACGCCCTACCGCCTCGCGCTGTCCTCGAGCAGTACCGGCGCCAGCAACAGCCTTAAAATCACCACCAGCGGCGGCGACGGCACCCTCAACAGCCTGTTGGGCTACGACCCGGCCGGCACGCAAAACCTGACCCAGACCCTGGCCGCCCAGAATGCCAAGCTCACGGTGAACGGCATCGCGATTACCAGCGCGTCCAATACCGTCAGCGAGGCCATCCAGGGCGTCACGCTGACGCTCAAGAATACGACAGCCACGCCAGCCAACCTGACAGTCGAACGCGACACCTCAGCGATCAACACGGCAGCCTCCAGTTTTGTCGACGCGTATAACGCGCTGGCCAGCCAAATCAAGTCCCGCTCTGCCTATGGCACCGATGGAAAAAGCGCAGGCTCGTTGGCAGGTGATGGCACCTTGCGCCTCATGCAGACTCAATTGCGCGATATTTTCAACACTCCGACAACTGGCGGCACCCTGACTTCGCTTGGACAGGTCGGCATTTCGTTCCAGAAAGATGGCTCGCTGCTGCTGGATAGCAGCAAACTAAACAGCGCGATATCCGCCAACTTCAGCGATGTAACCCATTTGTTCTCGTCATCTGCGGGTTACGCCACCCGGCTGGAAGCTTGGGCCAAGTCGGCACTGGTGGCCGGCGGCCTGATCGACACGCGCACTCAAAATCTCAACAAATACGTCAAAGATCAAAATGAGGCAGTCGATAGACTGGAAAGCCGGATGACCGCGCTTGAAAAGAAATACACAGCCGAATACACCAACTTAAATCTCCTGTTGAGCAGAATGAACAGCACCAGCACATTTCTGACCCAGCAGTTGGGCAGCAGCCAAAACAAGTAAATCAGGAGGAAACATGTACTCAAACTCTCGCAATGCTGCCCATGCCTATGCCAGTGTCGGTCTGGAAACCGGCGTGGTCGCAGCAAATCCGCATCAGCTCATCATCATGCTGTACGAAGGCGCCGAGCTGTCGGTGCGCATGGCGATCAAGCACCTGGGCGATGGCGATATCGCGAGGAAATCGGCTGCCATCACCAAAGCCAGCAACATCATTCAGGAAGGCTTGTGTGCGGCACTCGATCCACACCAGGGGGGTGAAATCGCTGCCCAACTCCATGCGCTTTACGACTACATGATCAAGCGGCTGATGCTTGCCCACATGAACAACCAAAGAGCGCCACTGGAAGAAGTGCTGGGCCTTCTCCGCGAACTGCACGAAGCCTGGAAACAGATTGCCACGTCTGCCCGTACCGCATCGGCGGCCACCCCCCAATATCTCGCAGCCTGACCCGGAGACAAGACTATGACCAGCAACGAAATGCTCAGCACCTATAACGCCCTCTCCGATTTGACCTGCAGCATGCTGAGCGCGGCCGAACAAGGCGAATGGGACCATCTGGCTACTCTCGAGCAACACTGCCAGGGCCACGTCGGCAGTCTGATGCACACGGCGCCGGTTGCCCTGACCGAGAAGGAGCAGCGCGCCAAAGTGGCGATCATCCGCGCCATCCTGCAAAACGACGCCAAGATCCGCGCGCTGGCCGAGCCGCGCCTGCACGAGTTGCAGCAGCGACTGAGCATGACGCGTACCGGCCAGCGCAGCATCGCGGCATACGGTGCGCAGCGGGCATAAGGCGCGTGCAACATTCGAGCACCTGCTTATCGGCCAGGCCGTTACCGGCCTTGTAAAAGGCCAGTCCAAGGGCGTCACCCTGGTTTCGATCGAAGGTCAAACCGTGGCGATGCGCCTGCCCCTCCCGGTTGCGACCGGCGACACCCTGAAACTGAATTTTGCCGGCCACATGCCGCAGCCAGTGTTTTTGCTCGATACGCCGGAAGCCACGCAGTCCAATGCACCCCAGCTCAGCCAGACCGCGCGCATGCTGAGCGAGATCATGCAGCGCGTACCCGAGCGTACCCTGCCGACCCTGACCCCGCTCACCCCAATGCTCGACCGGGCCACCACCGCGCCGTCCGAGCTGGCGATGGCCCTGCGCACGGCGCTGGTTCGCAGCGGCCTGTTTTATGAATCGCATCTGGCGAACTGGGCCGTGGGGCAGGACAGCCTGGACGGCCTGATGCAGGAGCCGCAAAACCGGATGATGGCCGGTCCGGCACGCGCCGAGTCCGCATCCGCACTGACAAGCCTGCTGGCCGCAGCCGCCCCCCAGCCCGATGCGAACAGCCCCGGGCAGCTCGCCGACGCCAGGGCAGCAAACCCGATGCACACCCTGCTGACGCAACAATTGCAGGTACTGGAATCCCCGCAGTTTGTCTGGCGCGGTGAGCTGTGGCCGGGACAGATGCTGGAATGGCAGGTCAAGCAGGACACCGAAGCCGACACGCCGCAAGAGCGGGCCGCGCCTGCCGCCAGCGATGCGGAAACGGGCTGGGAATCCCGCCTCAAGCTCACCTTGCCAAATCTCGGCACGGTGACCGTGGACATCAAGCTCGATGCGCAGCAGGCATTCAATATCCGGCTGGTGCCCGAGCGGGCTGGCGCCCGGACGCTGCTGCAGCAAAACCAGTCCCGCCTGGTCGAACGCTTCGCCATGGCGGGTTGCAGCCTGCACAGCGTGACCGTGCAAAACGATGGCGACGCCTGACCCCGCGGCATTTTGGCCGATACCATCATCGACAAGGCCCGCGCATCCGGGGTCTATGTGCATGAGTCGCGCGAATTGCTGGCCTTGCTGATGCAGATCGACCTCGACAGTCATATCCCTCCCCAGCTGTATATCGCTGTGGCCGAATTGCTGGCCTGGCTTTACCAACTGGAACAACTCGACAAATCGCTACCGCCCAAATCAACCGTTTAAGCAGAATGACCTTATCCGCAGCCTTCCCCCTTAACGACGAACAGCTTGCCAGCTGCACGGTTCATTCACGCACCGAAATCCTCCATCTGATGCGCCAGATCCAGCAGCGACGCCTGCTGGTCAACCTCGACATGCCGGGCACGCGGCAAATCGTCGTCACCTCGGTGATTGCGGTCAATGAATCGAACAACACGGTGATTCTCGACAGCGCCCGGGGCGATGCACTCAACCAGGAACTGATGGCCGGCAAGACAGCGGAATTCATCACCCATCTCGACGGCGTCTCGATCACGTTTTCGACCGGCGCGGTTCACCTGATCGAATACGATAAGCTACCGTCGCTGCGCATTGCCTTGCCCAAGTCGCTGGTTCGCCTGCAGCGCCGGGAACATTTTCGCGTCCCGCTGCCCATTGCCAACCCGGTCAAATGCATCGTGCCGTCGAGATCCGACGAGGACCGCGAGCCCATCTCGGCGCATATCGTGGATATCGGCTGCGGCGGCATCGCCATCGTCGAGCGCGGCGGCCGCCTCGGCTCCGAAACCGGCCAGATCCTGACCGGCTGCCGCTTGTTGCTACCCAACGCCGAACCGATCGTCACTACGCTCGAAGTGCGCAACTCGGCGCAGGTCCGCCTGCAAAACGGCGCCTTCCAGACCCGATTGGGCTGCAAGTTCATCCACTTGCCGATTACCATGGCGAATCAAATGCAACGCTTTGTGATGAACATCGAGCGCGAACGGCGAGACAGTCTGTAATCTCCACCCGCTCATCAGGAACCCAAAAATCAAGGAAGCCCACCATGCAAACCATCCAGCAGGAAATTGACGAACGCACCAATCTGACCAGTTCCAACAAACTGGAATTGCTGCTGTTCCGCCTGGGCAACGACCCCCTGCTCAACCGCACCGAGCTGTTCGGCATCCCGGCTCGCAGCCGCACATGATGGGCGTGGTCGATCTGCGCGGCCAGATCTTGCCGGTCATCGATCTCGCCAGCGTAACCGGCTGCACCCCCAGCACCGGCCTGAACATCCTGCTTATCACCGAATATGCCCGCAGCACCCAGGCATTCGCTGTCGAGTCAGTGGACGACATCGTTCGCCTGGACTGGAAACAGGTGTTGTCGGCCGAAGGCAATGCGGCCGGCGGCATGGTCACCAGCATCGCGCGCCTCGATGGCGACCAAAGCGATCGCCTGGCCCAGGTGCTCGACGTCGAAACCATCCTGCGCCAGGTCATGCCGTCAGCCGGGATGGAAATCGACCCCGAACGCATCGGCCCCAAGGTCGATCTCAAGCCCGGCTCGGTGATTCTGGCGGCCGACGATTCACTGGTCGCCCGCACCATGATCGAGGAAGGCCTGACCGCCATGGGCCTGCCCTACATCATGTGCAAAACCGGCAAGGAAGCCTGGGACCAGCTGCAGGCTATTTCCAGCAAGGCGCAAGCCGACGGCCACGCGATCGGCGACAAGATCGCGCTGGTACTGACCGACCTCGAAATGCCCGAAATGGACGGCTTCACGCTCACCCGCAACATCAAGCAGGACCCGCGCTTCAGCTCGATTCCAGTGGTGATTCATTCCTCGCTTACCGGCGCGGCCAACGAGGCGCACGTCAAGAATGCGCAACGCGCTCAGAGGCCACGACTAATGTCGTGAAGCGGAAATAGCGGAACAAATAAAACAGATGGGGTTTTTCGCAGGGCAAGGCGCGAGGTGGCGACATAGCTGGCTCTATAGCAACGACGAGTAACGCCACCATGCGGCAAAAGACGCCGTTTTATGTATCGACATTTCCGATTCGCGACACCAGGTATCAGGTCAGCCGTCGAGCCGGCTCGACGATGCCTTGCACCCCAAACAAAACGGCAGCTTTCAGCTGCCGTTTTGTTTGGGTGTGTTCGGGACCCAAACGATCAAACGTTCATGTTCATGATTTCCTGATAGGCCGCCACCAGCTTGTTACGCACCTGCACCGTTTGCTGCAGGGCAATGCTCGACTTCTGCATGGCGATCATGGTGTCAGATAAACTGACGGTTGTGTCGCCCAGGGCGAATCGCTCGCCCATGCCTTGCGCCTGCATTTGCGTCTGGTTGACCTGGTCCAGCGAAGATTTGAGCACCGACTGAAAATCCACCGCACTGGTCGGCTGCGTGGCTTGCTGGGGTTTTTCGAGCGCCGGGTTCGCGCGTGCAGCGGTGGCTTTCAGCTGCGCCACCATCGCTTCTATCCTGCCGGTATCGATCATGCCTATACTCATCGCGCCTCCCTGCCTGCATCGACCAACCGCCCGATGACGGTTTTCCACGTGCTCACCTTAACAGTCCGCACGCAATGCATAAGCCCGATAAAGCCGGGAAACGGCGCGCTATTCAGTCGATCAACGCCCGCGCAACTGTCGATAATTCGATCTCATAGCGACATCCTCATGAGAAAGCACGGCGTGGATACGACACACAACCTTCAAGCGGATTCTGGATACAACATGGTGGGAGCACGGTTATGGCTGAAGCAGGCGTAATCCCGGCACCCACCAACATCATGGACTTTGCCCGCGCACCCAACGGGCAAAAAGTGCTGTTGATGATCGGCGTGGCGGCGGTCGTGGCCGTCATGGTCGCGGTGTGGATGTGGGGACAGAAACCGGAATACCGCGTGCTGTTCTCCAACTTCAGCGACCGCGATGGCGGCGCCATCGTCGCCGAGCTGGAGAAAATGAATGTGCCCTACCAGTATTCGGAAGGCGGCAGCGCAGTGCTGGTGCCAGCCGACCGCGTGCACGATGCCCGCCTGAAACTCGCCGCGCAAGGCCTGCCCAAGGGCGGCAATGTGGGCTTCGAGCTGCTGGAAAACCAGAAACTCGGTTCCTCGCAATTCGTCGAGCGCGTCAACTTCCAGCGCGCGATGGAAGGCGAGCTGGCACGTTCGATCGAGTCGGTATCCGCCGTGCAGTCCGCACGCGTCCATCTGGCCATGCCGAAGGATTCGGTGTTCGTGTCGGAGCAGAAAATGCCGACCGCGTCGGTGCTGCTCAACCTGTATCCCGGCCGCACGCTCGATGCGCAGCAGGTCAGCGCCATCGTCCATCTGGTCGCCAGCAGCGTACCCGAGCTGCCGCTCAAGAACGTGACCATCGTCGACCAGAACGGCAATCTGCTGTCCGACACCAGCAAGTCGCCCAGCACCACCGGCATGGATCCCGGCCAGATCAAGTATGTGCAGGAACTGCAGCAGGACGTGGTCAAGCGCATCGTGTCGATCATCAGCCCGATCGTCGGCGCCGAAAACGTGCGCGCCGAAGCCACCGCCGATGTCGATTTCTCGCGCAGCGAACAGGCAGTCGAATCGTTCAAGCCGAACCAGACCCCGGACGCCATGGCGATCCGCAGCCAGCAAACCAGCGAATCGCTGAATGCATCCGGCGCAGCAGGCGGCGTGCCGGGCGCGTTGACCAATCAACCCACCGCCGCTGCCACTGCGCCCATCGTCGCGCCGGGCAACGCCGCCAAAACGCCGGCGCCGCCTGCCGCCGTGCCGACCAGCACGCAAAAGGACGCTACCACCAACTATGAAGTCGACAAGACCATCCAGTACGTGCAGCAGGGCGTGGGCGGCCTGAAGCGCCTGTCCGTCGCGGTCGTGGTCAACTTCAAGCAAACCACCGGCAAGGATGGCAAGGTAAAAATGGTGCCGCTCACGGCGCAGGAAACCACCCAGATCACCAACCTGGTCAAGGAAGCCATGGGGTTCAACCCGACCCGCGGCGACAGCCTCAACGTGGTCAACAGCGCATTTGCCAGCCCGCAACAGGAAATCATTCCCGAAACACCCCTGTGGAAAGAGCCCGGCACGATCCAGACTGCCAAGGACATCGGCAAATACCTCCTGATCGGCATTGCACTGCTACTGCTGTATCTGCGCGTGCTCAAGCCGATGCTGAAAAAGATCACCGAGCCCGCCGCGCCCGCCCCGGCAGTGGACGCGCACGTGCATGTCACGCCGCAGATGGAAGCCGGAATGGGCGAAGGTCCCAAGGGCGGCCGCGGCTACCAGGAAGGCCTCGCCCGGGCGCAGAAACTGGCCAGCGAAGACCCGCGCGTCGTCGCCAATATCGTCAAAACCTGGGTAGGCAGCAATGAGTGAACATCAAGGCATCACCAAGGGCGCGATCCTGATGCTCGCGCTGGGCGAGGAAGGCGCATCCGAAGTCATGAAATACCTCACCCCGCGCGAGGTACAGAAGCTCAGCGAAGCCATGACCACGATGAAAGCCATCTCGCATGAAGAAGTGGTTGTCGTGCTGAACGACTTCAACACCTTTGCCGACAACAACTCCTCGCTGGGCCTGGATTCGGACGACTACATCCGCAGCGTTCTGACCAAGGCGCTGGGCGACGACAAGGCGTCCTCGCTGCTGAACCGGATCCTCGGCGGCGGCGGCGACGCCAGCGGCATCGAGAGCCTGAAGTGGATGGACGCCGAGTCCGTGGCCGACCTCATCCACAACGAACATCCGCAAACCATTGCGACCATTCTGGTTCACCTCGAGCGCGACCAGGCCTGCGAAGTGCTGGGGCATTTCACCGAACGCCTGCGCAACGATGCGCTGCTGCGCATCGCGACCCTGGGAGGTGTGCAGCCTACCGCCATGCGCGAGCTGAACGATGTGCTGACCAAGTTGCTGTCGGGCAGCGAAGTCATCAAGAAACAGCCGATGGGCGGCACCCGCGCCGCAGCGGACATCCTCAACTTCATGGGTGGCGACAACGAAGCCTCCGCCATGGAACACCTGAAAAGCTACGATCCCGAGATGGCGCAGAAGATCATGGACGAGATGTTCGTGTTCGAGAACGTGCTGGATATCGACGACCGCGGCATCCAGCTGCTGCTGCGCGAAGTGCAGTCCGATTCGCTGATCATCGCGCTGAAGGGCGCGTCCGAAGAGATGCGCGAAAAAATCTTCAAGAACATGTCGCAACGCGCCGCTGAAATGATGCGCGAGGACCTCGAATCCAAAGGCCCGGTGCGCCTGTCCGAAGTCGAAGCGCAACAGAAAGAAATTCTGGTCGTCGTTCGCCGCCTGGCAGATGAAGGCCAGATCAACCTTGGCGGCAAAGGAGAAGAAGCATATGTCTAGTTGCGTGATTCGCAAGGAAGACCAGCCCGCCTGCCTGCCCTGGGAGATGGCCAGTTTCGACGCGTCGCCGCACGGGCTGAACAAAGCCGACTCCGCGGCCGTCAGGCTGCCCACCATCGACGACATCACCGCCATTCAGGAACAGGCGCGCCAGGAGGGCTATGCCGCGGGCCACAGCGAAGGCCATGCCGCCGGGCTGGCCACGGGGCTGGCCGAAGGGCGCGAGCTCGCGGCGGTCGAAACCGCCCGGCTGGCCGGCCTGGCTGCAAGCTTTACCGCCGAACTCGACCGCGCCGACGAAACCATTTCGCAGCAGATTCTGGACCTGACCCTCGATCTGGCCCGCGCTGTGGTGAAGTCAGCACTCGCAATCCGCCCCGAACTGATCCTCCCCATCGTCCGGGAAGCGGTACGCTACCTGCCTTCACTGCAGCAGCCCGCCCTGCTCTATCTGAACCCGGCCGATATCGAGCTGGTGCAGACCCGGATGGGCAATGAACTGGCAAAAATGGGCTGGCAACTGACCGAAGACCCGGATCTGCATCCCGGCAGCTGCCGCGCAGAAACCCCCGATACGCAAATCGATTCCTCCCTGTCCACCCGCTGGCACCGTCTCACCGCTGCGCTGGGTAAAGACTCCAACTGGCTGGCCGACTGATGACGCCCCACGCCCATAGCGATCGCTGGGCCAGCTTTCTCGGCGATTGCAGCGAACTGCTGGCGATCGCCGACCCGATGCTGGTGTCGGGCCGGGTTACCCGCGTGGCCGGCCTGGTGATGGAGGCTGTCGGGCTGAAACTGCCGGTGGGCAGCGCCTGCACCGTGGAGCTGGCCAACGGCGCCCATCTGGAAGCCGAAGTCGTGGGCTTCTCCGGCGACCACCTGTTCCTGATGCCGCAAAGCGATGTCGAAGGCATCATGCTCGGCGCCCGGGTGTTTCCGATCGAAGTCATCCCCACCCTGCCGAGCCTCGGCCAGGTGAAGCATCCGCGGCGGCGGCCGAGCGACCGCACCCGTCACCTGCCGGTGGGCGCGGCCTTGCTGGGCCGGGTGCTCGACAGCAGCGGCCGGCCGCTCGACGGCCTCGGGCCGCTTCAGGCCGAAGCGACCTCGCCGCTCAACAACCGCGCGGCCAACCCGCTGGCGCGCGCCCCGATCACCGACATTCTCGACGTCGGCGTGCGCGCCATCAACAGCATGCTCACCGTCGGCCGCGGCCAGCGCATGGGCCTGTTCGCCGGCTCCGGCGTCGGCAAAAGCGTGCTGCTGGGCATGATGGCGCGCTACACCAGCGCGGATGTCATCGTCGTCGGCCTGATCGGCGAACGCGGCCGCGAGGTCAAGGAATTCATCGAGCAGATTCTGGGCGAGGAAGGCCTGGCCCGCTCGGTCGTGGTAGCGGCGCCGGCCGACACCCCGCCGCTGGTGCGTCTGCAGGGCGCGGCCTACGCCACCTCGATCGCCGAACATTTTCGCGACCAGGGCCAGAACGTGCTGCTGATCATGGATTCGCTGACCCGCTATGCCATGGCCCAGATCACGGCCTTTTATACCGTGCTGACCGAAGGCGACGACCAGCAGGACCCGATCGCCGATTCCGCGCGCGCCATTCTCGACGGCCACATCGTGCTTGATCGCTCGCTGGCGGAGAGCGGCCACTACCCCGCGATCAATATCGAGCAATCCATCAGCCGCGCCATGCACAGCATCACCACGATGGAGCAGCAGCAGCTTGCACGCCGGCTGAAGAAACTCTATTCGCGTTACGAGCGCAGCCGCGACCTGATCAACGTCGGCGCTTACGTGGCGGGAAGCGACCCCCTGCTCGATGAAGCGATCAAACTGCAGTCCGGAATCGAGACCTTCCTGCAGCAGAACATCAACGAGCGGTCGGACGTCGAGGACAGCCTGGCTGAACTCTCGGCCCTGTTCCATTGAAGCCCGATACCCAAAAGGAAAACTGAATGGCAACGCGCTCCGCACTCAACACCCTGATCGACCTCGCCAACAAGGAAGCCGATGAAGCCGCCAAGCGCCTGGGCGAGGTATTGCGCATCCGCGACGAAGCCAGCCAGAAACTCGACCTGCTGCAGCAATACCGGGACGACTATGCGCAGCGCTGCCAGACCAGCCTTGCCAACGGCATCAGCGCCACCCACTACAGCAATTTTCGGGTGTTCATGCAAAAGCTCGACCACGCCATCGTCGGCCAGCAAACGGTCGTCAGCCACGCCGAGCAGCGCGCCGAACAGGCACGCCTGGTCTGGCAGGCGAGCGAACAGAAGAAAATGTCCTTCGTCACCCTGTCGGACCGAGCGAACAAGGAAGACGCACGCCGAGAAGTGTGGCGCGACCAGAAACAGAACGACGAACATGCTGCCCGCTGCGTATCGCACAAGCGGGATCCAAGCTAACCCCATCTGAATCGAGGCTACCCATGACCCCTTCCGCCAACCTCAATCCGATGGCCGCCCTGCAGGCACCGCCCAGCGGCAAAAGGCAGCCCGGCCCGGCCGCGGATGACAGCCCGTTCAGCCGCGTGTTGTCGAACGAAATCGCACAGAAAGAATCCGGCGAATCCCGGCGAAATGAGGCCCAGCGCAGCGATGCCCGACGCAGCGATGCCACAAGCGAAGCCCGGCGCAGTGATGCCCGAAGCGAAGCCAGGCAAGCCGCCGAATCCCGCTCAGAGTCCGCCCCTACCGACCCGACTGCCGCGCAACATGCCGCCGCCAGCGAAGCCGCCGCAAGCGACCCGCAAAAAGCAACGGCAGCCGACAGCAATGCGCAGCAGCCGGTGGCCCAACCCGACGCCGCATCGCTCGCCGCGCTGCCCGACGCCATACTGGCCATGGCGGCAGCACCGGCCCTGCTGATGCCGCCGCCTGCCAGTAGCGTCCCTGCGAGCGATGCACCGCTGCTGGCGCCCGCAACCGGTTTGCCCGCGACCTTGTCCGGAGCCGCCGCCTCCCAGGCCGACCCGCTGGCCGCAGCCCTGACCGACCCGTTGCGCGATGCGGCAGCACAGCGGTCCGTCAAGGCCGATTTTCAGGCGACCATGACCCCCAGCTCGGCACAGGCCACGGCCGCTGCCGCCGCCCTGCCGGGGCAGATTGCTGCCGCGCTGTCGCCGGATGCGCTGTCGCCGGATGAAGGCCGTCCCGACGGTATCGGCAATCCCCTCATGGCGACGACCAGCCAGCACGCGCAGCTGAACGCCATCACGGCGCAAGCCAGCGCAGCAAGCAATGCGCTGGCCCCCTCGGTCGGCAGCGCCGCCTGGAACCAGGCACTGGGTGAAAAAATCGTCTGGATGACGGCGGGCGCACTGCAAACCGCCTCGCTGACGCTCAACCCGCCGAACCTCGGTCCCCTGCAGGTCGTGCTCAACGTCACCAACGACCAGGCCACCGCCAGCTTCTTTGCCGCCCAGCCCGAAGTCCGGCAGGCGCTCGAAGCCGCCCTGCCCAAACTCCGCGAAATGATGAACGAAGCCGGCATCCAGCTGGGGCAGGCGACCGTGAGCGCAGAGCAGCAGCAACAACAACAGCAGAACGAAGCCAACCGTGAAGCGCGGCGCATCGGGCCAGCCTACCCAGGCGCTGGCAACGCGGACGAATCGACGATCCAGAGCCTGCCCCTGCCCAGCCGCCGCGCCGGTCGCGGCCTGGTTGACACCTTCGCCTGAGCCGAGGTATCGCAACGGCGGCAAGCCCCTGCGGCAGCTTGCCCGCCAGCATCCGCCCAGCCCTCGAACCTGCCCTAACAGCAGCAAAAAACAGCGCAATCCGCAACGGATTACGCTGCGGCCCGCGAGAACCGCCTCCGGGTTTAACGAACTACCTGCTTTTTCACCCTCTTTTCCCGGCATCGAATGCGCAGCTTTTCATCCTGATGGGCTTCGTCGTCCTGCTGCTTGCCGGCGGCGGCGCAGCGGCGTGGTACTTCACCCAGGGAAGCCATGATGGCAAGGAAGCGCAGCATGAACCGCCGAAGCCGCCAGTTTTTTTGCCGCTAGAAACCTTCACCGTCAACCTGCAGGGCGGCGACCAGTATCTGCAAACCGACATCACGCTGCAGGTGGCCGAACAGACCGATGTGGATGCGATCAAGCTGCAAATGCCGCGTGTGCGCAGCCGCCTGCTCACCTTGCTCTCCAGCCAGGATGCCGAAACCCTCGCCAGCGCGGAAAGCAAAAAGAAACTGGCAAAGGATGTTCAGGCGCTGGTGAACCAGCCCTTCGAGCCCAAGGGCGAACCGCAGCACGTAACCGATGTGCTCTTCACCACGTTCGTGATCCAGTAAGCCCCCATGGCCGACAACTTTCTTTCGCAGGATGAAGTCGATGCGCTGCTGAAAGGCGTCACCGGCGAAATCGATGAAGCCCCTGCCGATGCGATTGATCACTCGGTCGCGCGGCCTTACAACCTGGCCACGCAAGAACGCATCGTGCGCGGGCGCATGCCCACGCTCGAAATCATCAACGAGCGCTTCGCCCGCCTGCTGCGGATCGGTTTGTACAACTTCTTGCGGCGCGGCATCGAAGTCTCGGTCGGTCCGGTCAAGGTCTCGAAATACAGCGAGTTCATCCGCAACCTGGTTGTTCCGACCAACCTCAACCTGATCCAGATCAAGCCCCTGCGCGGTACCGCGCTGATGATTTTCAACCCCGACCTGGTGTTTCTGATGGTCGACAACCTGTTCGGCGGCGATGGGCGATTCCATACTCGCGTCGAGGGGCGGGACTTCACCCAGACCGAACACCGCATCATCCAGCGCGTGCTCCATATCGTGTTCGAGGCGTATGCAAAATCCTGGGAACCGATCTACCCGGTCGAGTTCGAGTTCATCCGTTCGGAAATGAACACCCAGTTCGCCAACATCGCCACGCCGAACGAGGTGGTGGTGTCCGTCACCTTCGCCATCGAGCTGGGCCAGGTCAGCGGGGAAATGCATCTGTGCATGCCCTACGCGATGATCGAGCCGATCAAGGACTTGCTGACCAGCAGCCTGCAGGCCGAAAACCTGGAAGTCGACAAGCGCTGGATTCGCCTGATGCGGCAGCAGATCCAGATGGCGGAAGTCGAGCTCATCGCCGACCTGGGCACCGCCGCGATCAGCCTGCGCGACATCGTCAACATGAAAGTCGGCGATGTGATTCCACTCGAAATTCCGCAAACCATCGAAGCCAAAGTGGACGGCGTCCCGGTGATGGAATGCGCATACGGAAAATTCAACGGCCAGTACACCTTGCGTGTCGAAAAGCTGCTGTCCAGCAGCCAGAACGAGCCGTCAACTGGAGACCAAAATGTCTGAAGAACTGACCCAACCGATTGCCGAAGACGACTGGGCCGCTGCGATGGCGGAGCAGGCCGAGCCGGACAAGCCCGTGGACGACTGGGCTGCGGCCATGGCCGAGCAGGCCGAGCCGGCGAAAGTCAGCCCGGCGGTATTCAAGGACCTGGCGGGCAGCACGCCCACCGGCGCCACCCACGACATCGACTTCATCCTCGACATCCCGGTGCTGCTGACGGTGGAACTGGGGCGCACGAAAATCACCATCAAGAACCTGCTGCAGCTGGCGCAAGGCTCGGTGGTCGAACTCGACGGCATGGCCGGCGAACCTATGGATGTGCTGGTCAACGGCTGCCTCATCGCGCAGGGCGAGGTCGTGGTGGTGAACGACAAGTTCGGCGTGCGCCTGACCGACATCATCACCCCCGCCGAACGCATCCGGAAACTCAACAAATGAAGCTGCCTTCCCGGGTTGTCTGGCGCGTGAGACCGCTGGCATGGACCGCCGGCGCCGCCTCGGTCGTGAGCCTCGCGCCGCTTGCGCGCGCGGCCGATGCGGCGCCCGCCGTGTCCGGTGCCGGCAGTCTGCTGCAGGTCTTCATCGGCCTCGTCGCCGTCCTGCTACTGATTTTTGCCACCGCATGGCTCGCCAAGCGTCTCGGCGTCACACGCGGCGGCGCCTCCGGCCTGCTGCACGTCATCAGCAGCGCCTCGGTCGGCGCGCGCGAACGGGTGGTGGTGGTCGAAATCGGCGACAACTGGCTGGTGGTGGGTGTCACGCCCGGTAGCGTCAACGCCCTGATGACACTGCCCAAGGGCGAAGTCGCACCCGCATCCGCAGCGCCGCTCAACCCCAGTTTTGCCGCCAGCCTGAAGCAACTGATCGAGGCGCGCCGTGCTAAATAACCCTGTGCAAAATAGCGCCGTGCGAAACAAGCGTCTCCACACCGGCCTGATCGCGCTGACCCTGGCGCTGCCCACGCTCGCCTTCGCCCAGAGTGCCGGCTTGCCGGCCTTCACCAGCACCCCGGGCGCGGGCGGCGGCCAGACCTACACCCTCAGCTTGCAAACCCTGCTGCTGCTGACCTCGCTGTCTTTCCTGCCGGCCGCCCTGCTGATGATGACGAGCTTCACCCGCATCATCATCGTGCTGTCGCTGCTGCGCCAGGCGATGGGCACCCAGTCGTCGCCACCGAACCAGGTGCTGATCGGGCTGTCGCTGTTTTTGACCCTGTTCGTCATGGGCCCCACCTTCGACAAGATCTACGTCGAGGCCTATCAGCCGCTGTCCGAAAACCGCATCCAGATGGGCGAGGCGCTGGACAAGGGCGCAGCGCCGCTGCGCGCGTTCATGCTCAAGCAGACGCGTGAAACCGACCTCGCCCTGTTCGTCAAGATGTCGGGCACGGCACCGCTGAAAACCGCCGCCGACGTGCCGATGCGCGTACTGATCCCGGCCTACATCACCAGCGAACTCAAGACCGCATTCCAGATCGGCTTCGCGGTCTTCATTCCCTTTCTCATCATCGACATGGTGGTCGCCAGCATCCTGATGGCGATGGGCATGATGATGGTGTCACCCGCCATCGTCGCGCTGCCATTCAAGATCATCCTGTTCGTGCTGGTCGACGGCTGGAACCTGTTGCTGGGTTCGCTGGCGCAAAGCTTTTACTGACCGACCGGAGCACCACCATGACCCCTGAAGGCGTAATGACCATAGGCCGCACCGCGCTGGAAATCACCATTCTGGTTGCCTCGCCGGTGCTGCTCGTCACCCTGGTGGCCGGCCTCATCATCAGCGTGTTCCAGGCTGCCACCCAGATCAACGATGCCAGCCTGTCGTTCATTCCCAAGGTGCTGGCGGTACTTGCCACCTTCGCCATCGCCGGACCCTGGATGCTGACCGTGATGACCGACTACATGCGACGCGTGCTGACCGGTCTGCCCGGCATCATCAGTTAGCGCCAACCTTACCCTTCCGCATGATCAGCCTCACCGATGCCCAGCTCAACACCTGGCTGATCAGTTTCATCTGGCCGCTCACCCGCATCCTCGGCCTGATCATGGTGGCGCCGGTGTTTGGCCATCGCTCCGTACCGGCCCAGGTCAAAATCGGCCTCGGCGTCTTCATTGCCCTGATCGTTTCGCCTGCGCTGCCGCCGCTGCCCGATGTCGCGCTGGGTTCATGGCACGGCCTGCACATCCTGGTCCAGCAATTCCTGATTGGCGTCGCCATCGGCTTTGTCATGCGCGTGGCCTTTGCCGCGATCGAGGCGGCCGGGGAAATCGTCGGGCTGCAGATCGGCCTCGGCTTTGCCTCGTTTTTCGACCCGCAAAGCGCCGGGCAAACGCTGGTGCTGGCGCGCTTTTTCAACCTGCTGGCGATGCTGGTTTTTCTTGCAATCAATGGCCACCTGCTGCTGATCGGCGTGCTGGTCGACAGCTTTCAAACCCTGCCGATCAGCACCCAGCCGCTGGCGGCAAAGGGCTTTTTCACCCTTGCCGGGTTCGGCTCGACTGTGCTGGGAGTAGGACTGCAACTGGCCTTGCCGCTGATCGCCATTCTGCTGATGACCAACCTTGCGCTGGGCATCCTCACGCGTTCGGCGCCGCAGCTCAACATCTTTGCGATCGGCTTTCCCATCACCCTGGGGGTGGGGCTGGTCGTGTTGGACTTCATGCTGCCCTACTTCGCGCCGCAGTTCGAGGCGCTGATTTACAACGCGCTCAAGATGGCCCTGACGGTGATTTCCGACTTACGGTCCTGATCGGGGCTAAAGCGTGCGAAGGGAAATACGTCGGAAGTCTTGTTACGCCAAACCGGGCGCTTCCACGCGACGGATAGGGCAACAGGCTGCTCCGGGCAGTCAGTCTGCCGACCAGAGCTTTAGAGCAAGAAGAGCAGAATTAGAACCCCAGACTGTCCAGCAAATCGTCGACCTGGCTCTGATCAGCCACCACGTCACTCTTGTTTTCCGGGCTGATTTGCGGGCCGTTGAGTAAGCAGTTATCGGTCTCGCGCTTCACTTCAGACGGGGCGTAATCGATCAAAAACTGCACCAACTGGCTTTCGAGATTGTGTGCCAGATCTGTTATTTTGCGGATCACCTGGCCTGTCAGATCCTGAAAATCCTGCGCCATCATGATGTCCAGCAACTGCTGTTTGGTGGCATTGGTGTCTTTTTGCATATCAACCAGGCACTGCATGGTCAGGGTTGCCATATCGCGATAGTTGGCCTCTGAAAAAGGCGCATCGAATGTGCTCTTCCAGCCTTTCAAAACTTCGCTTGCGCCCGCGTCAATCCTTTCCTGCAAAGGAATAGCGGTATCCGTAGCATTCAAGACGCGTTGAGCAGCCTGCTCGGTCATACGCGCCACGTAGTTCAAACGATCACGCACATCGGGCATGTCCACCGATGCCTTTTCCAGCACCTTGTCCAGACCCAACTCGCGCAAATTGTCGTGCAAGCCACGGGTCATCTGTCCCACCCGCGCCAGCATTTCGCCCTGCTCGCATACTTCGAGTTTTACAGGGGTAGTGGATGCGACATGCCCACTGGAGTCAGGAAATTGCGTATTCACGTCAACCCCCGGCTTTTTCAAGTTTTTCGAAAATCTTGCCGAGCTTTTCGTCGAGCGTGGCCGCGGTAAATGGTTTCACGACATAACCATTAGCACCGGCTTGCGCTGCAGCTATGATGTTTTCCTTTTTGGCCTCGGCTGTCACCATCAACACCGGCAGCTTCGCCAGGGCTGGATCGGCGCGGATAGTCTGCAGCATGGTCAGGCCATCCATGTTGGGCATGTTCCAGTCGGACACCACAAAGTCGAAGTTGCCTGCCCGCAATTTGGCCAGGCCGTCGACGCCGTCTTCGGCTTCCTCGACATTGGAATAACCCAGCTCCTTGAGCAGGTTGCGCACGATGCGGCGCATGGTTGAAAAGTCGTCTACTACCAGAAATTTTGTATTCGGATCGGCCATGCCGCGCTCCATTGATGCATTGATTGAGTGGTGGGTTAAACGGCATGCGGGCGCCAAACTTAAGCCGCATGCCATTGAATGAACGGTCGTGATCTTATACCCGCATCGCCCGGTTGCCCTGCGTGGCAAAAAAGCTCATGACCCGTGCCGGCAGGTCATGCAAAGGCGCCACTTCATGGGTGCCGCCCATGGCAATGGCTTCTTTCGGCATGCCGAATACGACGCAGGTCGCCTCGTCCTGCGCCAGATTGTAAGCACCTGCATTTTTCATTTCCAGCATGCCGGCCGCGCCGTCCTTGCCCATGCCGGTGAGGATCACCCCCACCGCGTTCTTGCCGGCGTTGGCTGCAGCCGAGCGGAACAGCACATCGACCGAGGGGCGATGCCGGTTGACCGGCTCGCCCTGGTCGATTTTGGTCATGTAATTGGCGCCGCTGCGCACCAGCGTGAGGTGCGAATGGCCCGGCGCCAGATAGGCATGGCCGGGCAGCACCCGCTCGTTGCCCTCCGACTCCTTCACCGAAATCTTGCACAGCTTGTCGAGGCGAGCGGCGAACGAACGGGTAAACCCTGCCGGCATGTGCTGGGTGATCAGGATGCCCGGGCAGTCGGACGGCAGCTGCACCAGAAAATCCTTGATCGCCTCGGTGCCGCCAGTTGATGCGCCGATAATGATGAGCTTTTCGCTGCTGATGAAGGGATTACGCACCGCGGCCAGCGCCGTTGCTGCCGGGGCATTCGGCAGCGCACGTGCCTTGATCTTTGCGCGTGCGGCAATACGGATCTTATCGGTGATCAGCTCGGTGTATTCAAGCATGCCGCTCTGGATGGACATTTTCGGCTTGGTCACGAAATCGACCGCGCCGAGTTCCAGCGCGCGCATCGTGATGTCCGATCCGCGCTCGGTCAGCGACGACACCATCACTACCGGCATCGGCCGCAAGCGCATCAGGCGGTCGAGAAAATCCAGGCCGTCCATTTTTGGCATTTCGACATCCAGCGTCAGCACGTCCGGGTTGGTTTGCTTGATGAGATCGCGCGCCACCAGCGGATCGGGCGCCGCACCGACCACGATCATGTCGGGCTGGCTGTTGATGATTTCCCGCTCTTGTAAACATCACTCGATCTCGCCATCGATGGGATTGGCCTTTAGCAGGCTCGCATAATCGTGCTCACGCCGGACCAGGGTGTAGTTATTAAGCTGGATCAACTTCTTGACCAGAACCTTGCCGGTTTCCGGAAAGAAATACACCTTGCGTGGGTGGATGTCGTTCAGGTCCTCGGCCAGGATGCGGATGTTCACGTCCCGCAAATAGTCACGCACGAACCGGGCGTTACGCTCGCCAACGTTGATGCTGGTAAACCCCTGCAGCACATTGCCCCCGCCGAACACCTTGGCTTCCAGGTTTTCGCGCCGCGCTCCGGCCTTGAGGACTTGATTGATCAACACCTCCATTGCATAGCTGCCATAGCGCATCGACGATGCAGAGGCACTGCCTGACTCGCCGCCATCAGGCAGCATGAAATGATTCATCCCGCCGATACCCGAGACCCGGTCACGGATACAGGCTGCGACACACGACCCCAAGACCGTCACGATCAACATCGGCTTGCTGGTGAAATAGTATTCACCCGGCAATATCTTGGCTGCCTGGCAATCAAAAATACGGTCGTAATACAGGTTGGTTGCCAGGTGCTCTTCTATCGCTGGATTCACGAACCATTCCCTGCCCGTGCCGCACGCTGATCCAGTTCGTAAACCGTCTTGCCACGCAGCTTCAGCGCATCGGTCACATACATGAAGTTTTCGGAGTGGCCTGCAAACAGCAAGCCATCCGGCTTCATCAGCGGCACAAATCGCGAAAGTATTTTGCTTTGTGTTGGTTTATCGAAATAAATCATCACATTCCGGCAGAAAATCACATCAAACTGACCACTCACTGGCCAGTTTCCAGCCAGCAAATTCAAGGTCTTGAATGTAATCAGCTGACGCAATTCGGGCCGCACCCGCACCATTCCGGCGCGGCTGCCTTTTCCCTTCAGAAAAAAGCGCCGAACCCGATCACTCGACATTTTCTCAAGCCGGTCGACGGTATAGACTCCAGTCGCGCCGGCTTCAAGCACATTGGTATCAATATCTGTGGCCACAATACTGACCGGTGGCGTTAGCGTATTGAAGGCCTCGCACAGCGTCATTGCGATCGAATACGGCTCCTCGCCGGTTGAGCTGGCGGAACACCAGATCGTCAGCGGTTTTTTCACCTTAAGCGCATGCTCGGCCAGAATCGGGAAATGATGCGCTTCACGAAAAAACGAAGTCAGGTTGGTCGTCAGCGCATTGGTGAAGGCCTCCCACTCCTCGCTGTCGCGTCCACTTTCAAGGCCATCGAGATAGACCTCGAATGAGTCCAGCCCCTTTGCCCGCAGACGGCGCGCCAACCGGCTGTACACCATTTCCTGCTTGCTTTCAGCCAGTGAAATACCTGCCTGCCGGTAAATCAGCGCACGCACTCTGGCGAAGTCGCGTGGGGTGAATGTAAACACCTTGGTGTTGTCCGGCGTATTTTTCAAAATGGATGTCATGTTCAGGCTAATAGCCGTTGCCCTCACTACTCAGCATGGCGCAAGAATCACGCAGCCAGTCGGGGAATCGGCATTCCGGCTCGACCGCCCTGCGTAACAGCAGGTTTCCCTGCGTAAGAAGCACCACTCCCCTCGCGCACCAATTTGAAGGTGTTCACCAGCAGCGCAAGCTTGGCGGCTTGATCCTGCAGACTCTCGGCTGCCGCGGCAGATTGCTCCACCAACGCAGCGTTCTGCTGGGTCATTTCATCCATCTGGCTCACAGCCTGGTTGATTTGTGCGATACCTGCGCTTTGTTCCAGACTGGCTGTTGCACTTCCACCCATGATCTCCACGACCAATTGCACCGACGTCACCACGTCATCAATTGCTTCACCCGCTTCGTTGACCAACTTCCGTCCCAAATCCACCTGAGCGACCGAATCTACGATGAGTGTTTTGATTTCCTTCGCCGCGCCCGCACTACGCTGCGCCAGATGGCGAACTTCCGCTGCCACCACCGCAAAGCCACGTCCCTGTTCACCGGCACGTGCGGCCTCCACTGCGGCATTCAAGGCCAGAATATTGGTCTGGAAAGCAATTCCGTCAATCACGCCAATGATGTCAGCAATCTTGCGCGAACTGTTATTAATCGAGGCCATGGTTTCGATCACCTTGCCCACCACTTCACCGCCCTGTACGGCAATGTCAGCGGTCGAAGCCACCAGTTTGCTGGCCATGTGGGAATTGGTGGCGTTCTCCTGAACCGTGCTGGTCAGTTCTTCCATTGAGCTGGCCGTTTCTTCCAGGCTCGAGGCCTGCGATTCGGTGCGCCTGGATAAATCCGCATTGCCCCTGGCGATCTCCTGCGCCCCCATATTCACACTTTCGGTGCTCTCCTTGATTTGCCCCACCAGCAATTTTGTGTTGTTTTGCAGCACGCGCAAGGATTGCATTAACGTGGCAATCTCGGCAGCACCACTGGCCGCAATCCGCCCAGACAAGTCACCTGCACTCATGCGCCCAATGTCGTGCCCGGCATTTTGCAAAGGCAAAACCACACTGCGGTAGGACAACACCCCAAACGCCCCCGCCATCGGCACCCCCAAGGCGGCAATCATCATCAAGCTATTCAGGTAAAACGTGCCTTCACTGCTCATGGCAAGCCAGGCTAAAACACCAATCACCCCAAACAACGCCGCCATTGCGCTCACCGCCAACACCAGCAGGGTCTTGATGGAATAGGCCTTCACCAAGCCGGAACGCTGCAGCAGGGTCTGTCTGACTACACGACCGTCCTGAATCTTGTTACGTGTATCGCCCGATTTGATGGCCCGATAAGCGCTGTCCGCAGCCTGGACTTGCGCACGGCTGGGTTTGCTCCGGATTGAACTGTAACCCGTTACTTTGCGGTTCTCGATGATGGGCGCGGTGCTGGCCTCAACCCAGTAATGGTCACCGTTTTTGCAGCGATTTTTGACCAGCCCGGTCCACGCGTTACCTTTCTTCAGGGTGTGCCAGAAATCCGCAAACGCCTCAACCGGCATATCGGGATGACGTACGATATTCTGTGGCGCCCCCAATAGCTCGTCTTCGCTGAACCCGCTGACATCGATGAAAGCTTGGTTAACGTAGGTAATGTTGCCGCGCAAGTCGGTTTTCGAGACGATCAATTCATCATCTGTTATTCCAAGATTAAAACGCTTCCCACTCGTCATCGCTGCTAGAGGCTGTGGCAAGCTTTTCCTGACCGGCAGCCAGTCGAGATTTGGCCTTCATGCCGTGCGGGGCATTCAGTCTGGGCAGGTCACGGTTAGGGGCGCTTGATCGAGCGAATTGCCGCGTGTAACCACTACTATCCAACTTGAACACACTGACCCCCTAGGCCAGGTAGATGCTGTGCAACGGCACATGGGTGTTTTTCACCATGACCTTTCCCATTTGACGCCACCAATGCTCGCTTAAGGAGCCTCAGAATTCTTCCCACTCATCGTTGCCACCCCTGCTGGTGGCCGCGAGTGTCTTCTGTCTTGCAGCCGGAGCAGGCATCGCTCTGGGCTTGCCCTTAGACGCTGCACTGGTCACGCCATGTACTAACGGTTGCTCAGCCCGCTGGCTGTAGCCCATGCCGTCCAATTTAAATATGCTGACTGCCTGGGTGAGCGCATTGGCCTGTTCCTCCAGACTCTCAGCCGCAGCTGCCGCCTGTTCAACCAGGGCAGCGTTTTGCTGGGTGACATCGTCCATCTGGGTGATGGCCTGATTGACCTGCTCGATACCTGCGCTTTGCTCCTGGCTGGCCGCCGCAATCTCACCCATGATGTCGGTGACGCGCTTGACCGAGGTCACAATCTCGCCCATGGTTTTGCCCGCTTCGTCCACCAGCTTGCCGCCGGCGTCGACCTTGCCCACCGAATCTTCGATCAGCGCCTTGATTTCTTTGGCTGCGCCCGCTGAACGCTGGGCAAGATTCCGCACTTCGGAGGCGACCACGGCAAAACCACGCCCCTGCTCGCCGGCACGCGCAGCTTCCACCGCCGCGTTCAAGGCCAGAATGTTGGTCTGGAAAGCAATGCCGTCGATGACGCCGATGATGTCGGCAATCTTGCGTGAGCTTTCCTTGATCGAGGCCATGGTATCGACCACCTGACCAACCACCTGACCGCCCTTGACCGCGATGTCAGCGGTGGAGACCACCATCTGGTTGGCCTGCCGCGCGTTTTCGGCGTTCTGCTTGACGGTGCTGGTCAGCTCTTCCATCGAGCTGGCGGTCTCTTCCAGCGAACTCGCCTGCTGCTCGGTGCGCGACGACAGGTCGGCATTGCCAGAGGCGATCTCGCGCGTGGCAACCGAGATGGTCTCGGTCGAATGCCGGATATCGCCGATCGTCCCGGTCAGATTCTGCCGCATTGCATTGATGGCATACAGCAGGCTCGACGTATCGCCGTTTTCAAGGGCAACCGACCTGGAAAAATCTCCCTCCGAAATTGCACGGGCGACGTCCACTGCATAGGCAGGCTCGCCACCCAGCTGCTTCATGATGTGACGCACCAGCCAGAACACGATGGCGCTTGCCACCACCAGCGCCACTACCACCAGCACCAGCGCAAACATCAGCATGCGCTGGCTGAAAGCCGCCATTTCGGCTTTGGTTTGTTCAACCGCAGCTTGTTTTGCTGCGGTGAAGTCCATCAGGCGCGTCCGGATATTGCGCCATACCGGCGTTTCTTCCTTGCTGATCGCTGCAATGGCAGCAACCTGATCGGTGCCCGCAAGGGAAACGATTTTTGCCTGAATGGGCGCTTGCTGCTCGCGCAAGGCCGCCACTTCTTCCAGAATCTTCATGTCGGCGGGGGAGGTTGCGGCAAGCGCCAGGGCTTTCTCGCTGTTTGCCTTGAATTCAGCCGACGATGCTTCCAAATTCTTGTAAGCCCCCTGGTTGGCCGGGTCCATGACGATGTTGCGCAAAGCCTGGCCCATTTGCAGCCCATGGGCGTACAGGTTGGTTGCCGCGTGTGCAAGAGCCAGATCCTCTTCAAGAAAAGACTCGAACCGGTTCTTGTTGCTCTGCATACCGGTCAGCGCCACCGCAATGGCAACGCCGAAAAGCATGAACACCATACCCATGCTTAAAATGATTTTTGACTTAAGTTTCATGTTTGCAATACCCTCTAAAATTACAACTCAACTACTGTTACTGGCTGAAGATTTCGCCCGCTTCATCTTCCTGCACCGACCGAAGTAAGTTGGTGCAAGATGATTCCAACGCGGCTTTTATCTCAGAATTCTTCCCACTCATCGCTGTTGCTGCTGCCGCCACGGGTGACAGCAAGTTTCTTCGAGAACTTGGCTGGTGCGCCTTTGGATTGGTTCGGCAATGCCGTTGCCCTGCCTCTCGACACTGGCAGCGCCGCACGCTGGCTGTATCTGCCATCCAGCTTGAATACGCTCACTGCTTCTGCCAGCTTGCTGGCTTGATCCTGCAGGCTCATCGCCGCAGCCGCAGCCTCTTCGACCAGTGCAGCGTTCTGCTGGGTCGCGTCATCCATTTGGGTGATCGCCTGGTTGACCTGCTCGATGCCTGCGCTTTGCTCCTGACTGGCCGCCGCAATCTCACCCATGATGTCGGTCACGCGTTTGACCGAGGTGACAATCTCGCCCATGGTTTTGCCGGCTTCCTCTACCAACTTGTCACCGGCTTCAACCTGTACGACCGAATCTTCAATCAGGGACTTGATTTCTTTAGCCGCACCCGCGCTGCGCTGTGCCAGGTTGCGTACTTCGCTTGCCACCACTGCAAAACCACGTCCCTGTTCGCCCGCACGCGCCGCTTCCACCGCAGCGTTCAGCGCCAGGATGTTGGTCTGGAACGCGATGCTGTCGATCACACCAATAATGTCGGCAATCTTGCGTGAGCTGTCCTTGATCGAGGCCATGGTTTCAACCACATGACCAACCACCTGCCCTCCTTTAACTGCTACTTCTGCAGTGGACTGAACCAGTTGATTGGCCTGACGCGCGTTCTCGGCGTTCTGCTTGACGGTGCTGGTCAGCTCTTCCATCGACGAGGCGGTTTCTTCCAGCGAACTCGCCTGCTGTTCGGTGCGGCTCGACAGATCGGCATTGCCAGAAGCAATCTGGCGCGATGCAACCGAGATGGTCTCGGTGCCGGTACGAACCTGGCTGACGATATTGGCCAAGCTGTTGTTCATGGCCTGCATGGCCTGCATCAGCTGGCCGGTTTCATCATTGCTGCGAACGTTGATAGGCTGCATCAGGTCGCCCGCGGCGACGTGCTCGGCCGCAAGCACAGCCTCCCGCAACGGCAGCGTGATGGCACGAATGAGCCAGAATGCAATGGCGATGGCAACCAAAACGCTCAAGACAATCAAGCTGATGGAGATATTGCGCGCCAGTGCATAGCGCGTTTGAGCCGCCTCGTATTCAGCCTTGCCGATCGTGAGCTGAATCTTGATGAGTGCATTCATCGCGTCACGTGCCGACTCGTACTGCTTGGTCAACTGTCCCTGCATGATTTCGCTGGCTTGCTGAAAATCATGGGAACCTAAAGCCGCAATGGCAGGCATCAAGGCCTCACGTCCATATTTATTCCGGGCCGTTTCAAATTCTTTAGCCAGATTGGCTTCTTCCGGCGACAGACGCGTGGCCTTAAAGGCCTTCCAGCCGTCATCAATACCGACTATCAACTGCTTGACCTTGGCTACACGCTGGTCGACCCGCTCGGCTTCTTCAGGAAACGTCGACAACTGCCCGATCACCGACTCAGCCAGGAGCATCTGATTGCTGTTCATGTGCGCAGAAATCTCGTCCAGATAACCCATTGCAACCAGGCGGTCTTCATAGAAGGCTTTGAATGAGGCATTCGTGGCGGACAAACTGCTCAACCCGATCACACCAATCGCGACCAGCGACAGCAACAAAAATCCGACCACGAAAATCAGCCGCGATTTGATACTTAGATTGGTCAGCATGGTTTAGTCTCTTTTCTGCGTAAATAGCAATACGAACGCTCAGGGGCGCACAGGAAACCAGGTCATGCCGCTGACTGATCGAACAGGCCCATGTCGGCACTAGACATCAGCTTGTCGATGTCGACCAGGATCAGCATGCGGTCGCCCAGCGTGCCGAGACCGATCAGGAAATCGCTGTCGAACGACGTGCTGATATCGGGTGCGGGCTTGAGTTGCTCGGCCGACAGCGTGGTCACATCCGACACGCTGTCGACCACCATGCCGACGACCCGGCCGGCGAGGTTGAGGATAATCACGACGGTAAGCGGGTCGTAATTGGGCGAGCCGAGGCCCAGCTTGATGCGCATGTCCACGATCGGCACGATGGTGCCGCGCAGATTAACGACGCCCTTGATGAACGAGGGCGCGTTGGCGATCCGGGTGACCGGCTCGTAACCACGAATTTCCTGCACGCGCAGAATATTGATGCCGTACTCCTCGCCACCGAGGGTGAAGGCGAGAAACTCGTCCGCCCCGCCCTTTTCGGATGCGTGCAGATGGGTCTGGGTTTGCGTGGTGTAGCTCATGGGGTCGATCCTTGTTTGAACGCTATCGTGTCGGGTCTTGAAAAACGGTCGTCTGCGGCTTCTTTAGCGCAGCAGTGCGGAGACATCGAGAATCAGCGATACGCCGCCGTCGCCGAGAATGGTGGCGCCCGAGATGCCCGGCACTTTGCGGAAATTGGATTCGAGGTTCTTGACCACGACCTGCTGCTGGCCGACCAGGCCGTCGACCAGCATGGCGGCCTTCTTGCCGTCGGCTTCGAGGATGACGATGATGCCCTGCGCCGGATTGGCATGCAGCGGCTCGATATCGAATAGCTCGTACAGCAGGATCAGCGGCAGATACTCTTCGCGCACCTTGACCACCTTGCCCTGGCCGGCAATTTCCTTGACGTCGACCGCCATGGGTTGCAAGGATTCAATGACATAGCCCAGCGGCAGGATGTACACCTCTTCGCCCACCTTGACCGACATGCCGTCGAGGATCGCCAGCGTCAGTGGCAGAGAAATGGAAATGGTGCTGCCGGAGCCGGGTGTCGAGCGGATTTCAACGGTGCCGCCCATCGCCGAAATATTGCGTTTGACCACGTCCATGCCGACGCCGCGACCCGACACGTCGGTGACGACTTCCGCCGTCGAAAATCCGGGGGCGAAGATCAGTTGCCAGACGTCGATGTCGGGCATGGTTTCCGATACGTTCAAGCCCTGCTGCATGGCCTTGGCGAGAATCCGCTCGCGGCTCAGACCGCCGCCGTCGTCGGTTACTTCGATCACGATATTGCCGCCCTGGTGCGCGGCCGACAGAATGAGCTTGCCGGTTTCACTCTTGCCGGCGGTGCGGCGCTGTTCGGGCATTTCGATGCCATGGTCCACGCTGTTGCGAACCAGGTGGGTCAGCGGGTCGACGATACGTTCGATCAAGCCTTTATCCAGCTCGGTCGCAGCGCCGCGCGTGATGATCTCGACTTTTTTGCCGAGCTTGGATGCCAGATCGCGCACCATGCGCGGGAAGCGCGAGAACACATAGTCCATTGGCATCATGCGGATCGACATCACGGCTTCCTGCAAGTCACGCGTATTGCGCGCAAGCTGGTTGGCACTGTTGAGCAGGCGCTCATGAATCAGGGGATCCAGCGCCATGATGCGTTGTTCGATCATGGCCTGGGTAATCACCAGCTCGCCCACCAGGTTAATCAGTTGATCGACTTTTTCGACGCCCACCCGGATCGAGGATGATTCCTGCGAGCCGGCTTCCTTGTCGGTGGCGCGCCGCCCCGGGTTGCGCGCTTCTGAGGGCGGTGCAACCGCAACAGCCGCTGCTTCAACTGGCGCGGAATCCGCTGCTGGCACAACGGCAGGCGCGACTTCGGTCGCGGCGGGCTCATGGGCGGGCGGCGATTCACCAATGGAACCGAGGGTGATTTTAAGGTCGTCCGGATCAAGCACGAACGAACAGATCGCGACGATATCGTCCTGGCTTTCGCCGGTGGTCAAGGTAAACGCCACCCGCTTGTCCGCCATCACCTCGCGTGCGATTTCGCCCAGCAAACCCAGTTCGGTCGCCAGCGCATCGACGTCGCGTTGCGGCACATCGGGAAGTTCGATGCGAAAGCAGAAATTGCCGTCGGCATCGGCCACGGGAGCCGCGCAGGCTGCAGGCACTCCAGCCGGTGCGGGCGCTGCGGCCGGCGCAGCAGCCGTGCCTTGCGACAGGGCGGCGAGCCGTGCGCTGACGCTGGAAACCGCGGCCTGATCGACCGCCGTGCCGTGGTGGTGGCCGCCCATGAGCATGGTCAGCACGTCTTTCGATACCAGAAACGCATCGACATGCTCGGGCGTCAGCGCCATCTCGCCCTTGCGAATGCGGTCGAGCAGCGACTCCAGCGTGTGGGTCACTTCGGTAATGTCGTTGAAGCCGAAGGTGGCTGCGCCGCCCTTGATGGAATGCGCGGCGCGAAAAATCGCATTGAGGTCTTCGCTGTCCGGCGCCGTCACATCGATATCCAGCAACAGTTTTTCCATTTCGGCGAGCAGTTCATCTGCCTCGTCAAAGAACACCTGGTAAAACTGGCTCATGTCTATCGTCATGTTTGAAGCTCCGTAGTGTGCGCGTTGCGTGTTTGGGTGCGGCTGTTCATCGACGTGGGTCCGGGGTATCCATCAGGCAAAACAGGAAAAACACCGGACATGATAGTCAGGGTTTATATCGGCAGAATTTTGGGATTCTTCATGCCCGGAGGCAGTAAAAATACGGTTCAGGCACGAATTTTGTTTAGGAGGCGGACATTTAATACAGGCCAGCCAGCCCTCACCAAAATAGCGAAGGCTGGCTGGCCGGACCGCGCAACAAAATATTGCGTTAAAGGAAATTGAACAGCGACAGGCTGGAGGTCTTGGCGAACGATTTTTGCGCGGCTTCGAGCGTGATTTGCTGCTGCGAAAGCTGGGTGATGGCCTGGGTGTAATCCAGATCCTGCAGTTCGGACAATAGCTGGGTGTATTGCAGACCGTGGTCAGAGCCTACTTCGTCGAGCCGGTCGAGTTCCTGCAGGCCCGTTCCCATCGCTGCGCGCGCAGTCAGCACGTTATCCAGCGCCAGGTCCATGTTGGCACTGGCGCTCGCCAGTCCAGTGGCGAGGCCCGCCGTGCCGGGCGTGTTCAACAGGTTGACGAGGTCCGTAATGGTCTTGAATACATCTGACGCGCCGCCCGCTGGCACCCCCCCCTGGAACACGATCGATCCCGGCGTATTGGTTGCCATCAGGCGGGTCGCATCGACCTGCAGTTTTTGCTGCCCGGCGTCGCCCAGATAAGTCGCACCCGTGGCGGTCTGGACAAACGGCTGGGTCGTGCTCTTCAACCCTGCAAATACATAATTGCCTTCCGTGTCGCGGCTATTGGCGTAGCCCAGCAGTTGCTCCAGCCGGCCGTTCAGTTCGGTCGCCAGGAAGCTGCGCTCGGCATCGCCGAGCGAGCCGTTTCCGGCTGAGATGATGCTGGTTTTGACATCCAGCATCAGCTCGGTCACCCCGGCCAGGGTGCCCTCGACCTGCCCCATCGTGTTCTTCGCATATGTGCGGTTGACGCCATACTGGGTATTGATCGATTGCGACTGGGTGATGTCGAGTGCACGCGTGGCCGCCACCGGGTCGTCGGACGGACGCAAAATGCGGCGGCCACTCGAGATCTGCTCCTGGGTATGTTGCAGCCGGGTTTGCAGATCACCGAGACGGTTGGCGCCGGTTTCAAACATGAGTTGGGTGCTGATGCGCATGAGGGTGACTCCTTATCGGCCGATCGAAAGCAGCACGTCGAACAGTTCGCTGGCGATCTGCATGACCTTGCCGGCAGCCTGATAGGCCTGCTGGTAACGCAGCAAATTGGCCGCTTCTTCGTCGAGATTGACGCCCGACTCGTTTTGCAGCGAAATCGTGGCTTCGGTCAGCAGCTTGGCGGCCGCGCTGCTGGTCACGTCGAGTTCACGGGTTTTATTGCCAACCTGGCTCACCAGCTGGGAATAGGCACCCTGAAAAGTGGTCGTGCCGTTGCCCAGCGTATTGGCTGTCTGCAGTGCCACCAGCAACAGCGCATTGCTGTTGTCGCCCACGGCGCCGGGCAGGCTTGCGGCAGCCAGCTTGGCGGGATCGGTGATCGCGACGCCAAATGACGATGCGCCATTGACGGTGGGGCGGATCAGGAAGCTGTCGCCCACGACCGCGCCCGGAGTCAGGTTCAGGGTGACGCCGTCGATCGTCTGCGGAAAGCTGTTGAACGTGGTGGGCGTGTTGTCGGACAGCCGGGTCAGCGTGTAGCTGGTGCCGCCATTGAATTGCAGCTTGTAATCGCTGGTGGTCAGCGCCTTGGCATCGTTGGCGCTGTTGATGCCGGCAGTGAGCACGGCGGTGCCGGCGTTTTGGCCATGCGCGCCCACGACAGGCGACCCGATGGTAAAGAACGGCGTGGCGGTCGAGCCGTCCAGGCCATATCCCGTCGCGTGCAGTTCATTGAAGCTGCTGGCCAGCCCGATGGCCACCCGGCCCAGGGCGTTTTGCGCCGGCTCCAGGGACTGGCTGCGGAAAGACAGCAACCCGCCCAGCTGGCCGCCCGACAGCGCCGATTCCGCCAGCGATACCAGGGCGCCATTGCTGGCCCGGTAGGCGACTTCTATCTTTTCAGGGTTGGTCTGCGACGCCACGCTGGTCAGCGAATAGGTTGACACGCCCACGACCAGCGGCTGGCCGTTGCCGATGAAGACGTTGTAGTCGCTGCCCTGGCCAACGACCGTGACCTTGATTTGCTTATTCAGCTCCATCAATAGCTGGTCGCGCTGGTCGAGCAGGTCGTTGGGCGGTTGTCCGCTTGCCCGCTCGGCCTTGCCAATCGCATCGTTCAGTTGGGCGATTTGCTGGCCGTAGGAGTTGATGTCGGAGATGCTGGATTGAATCTGGCTGTTCAGGCTTCGCTCGATCTCGTCGAGGCGCCCGCTCAGGCTTTGAAAACGCGTGGCCAGCGATTCGGCGTTCGACAACACGCTCTGTCGTGCCGGAATTGAGGTCGGATTCGACGTCATGTCCTGCAGGCCGGAAAAAAAGTCCTGCATCGCCGGCGACAGGCCGGTGGTGGGATCGGCCAGCAGATTGTCGATCTGCCGCATCTGGGCGTAGTAGCTGTCGAGTCCGCTCTTGGTGGTCTGCGCCGATTGCACCTGGTTACCCAGATATTCGTTGTAGACGCGCTTGACCGTGGACACCTCGACGCCCTGACCCAGAAATCCGAAACCGAAGTTCTGCGCCTGTGCCGCGCCCTGCACGATGACCTGACGGTTATAGCCCGGGGTGGCGGCATTCGCGATGTTATGGCCAGTCGTATTGATCCCGACCTGCGCGGCGGCAAGTGCACTTTGGCCAATACTGAGAATGCTGGATGCCATTTACGGGGCCCGGAAGAATTGCGAAGGCGGCGGAATACCGCTCAATTGAAGAATCGGCTGGTCAGGCGATAACTTGAATGCTGAAAGCACATTTTTACATCAGCCGGTTTCGACCAGGCGAATCACGCTCATCAGCTTCTGGGCATATTTCGGGTCGGTGGCATAGCCGGCCTGTTGCAGTCCCTGGGCAAACCCGGCCGCGTTGTGCCCTGCTGCCAGCACGTTCTGGTAACGCGCGTTGCCGCTCAGCAGCTTGGCCGCGTATCTCCGCCCTGCCCCAGCCGGTTTCGAGCGCGGCCTGTCCCATCATGAAGTGGGCAGGGATTCCGCTGCTGGTGCTGGCGGCCTGAGCGTGGGGCAGCAGCCGCTGCACGAAGGATTCAACGTGAGCGGGGGCATCGCCCTTGCGTGCCGGCGCTGCGGGTGCCAGGGCGCTGGCCGGCTGGGCCGGCGCGTTGTTGGCGTACGCCTGAACCGCTGCGGGAATCTGGCGCGGCGCGGCTTCGGCAGGCGAATCTGCCGCTGCCGGCGGCTGCATGCCGGGTGCAGGCTTCATGTCGAACGGCACGCCTGGCGCATTGAGCGCAGCCGGCGCCGCCGCGTCAGCGCCAGACAACTCCGTGCCGCGCGAAAGCTGGCGCACCATGACATCGGCCAGACCGATGCCGCGACTGGCGAGGCGCTGGCTCAGTTGCTGGTCGAGCATCGAGGTATACATGCGGGTCTGATCGTTGTCGAACATGCCCTCCTTGGGGGTGGCATCACGCATGCTTTTCATCAGCATGTTCATGAACACCGCTTCGAACTGCTGTGCGGCGGCTTTCAGCGCCTCGGGCGAGGATTGCGCCGCTCCGAGCTTGAGCTGATTGAGGCTGCTGGCGTCGATCGCCAGCCCGGCAGACATGTCCGTGTTGATAGCCATGGTTGGGCTCCGCTTAAATGACTTCCAGTTCGGCGTGCAGCGCACCGGATGCTTTGAGTGCCTGCAGGATCGCCAGCAGGTCCTGCGGCGTCGCGCCGATCGAATTCAGCGCTTTCACCACATCTGCCAGCGATGCGCTGGGCTTGAGCAGCATGACCTCGCCTTCCTTGGCGGTGATCTCGATCTCGGAATCCTGGGTGACCACTGTTTGCCCGCGCGAAAGCGGACCCGGCTGGCTGACGTTGGAAGTGGTGCGAACCACCACCGAGAGGTTGCCGTGGGAAACCGCGCTGCGATCGAGCGTCACCGACTGGTTCATCACCACCGAACCCGTGCGGGCGTTGATGATGACCTTGGCCATCGCCTGCGCCGGACTGACGTCAAGGCTTTCGACCGCGCCGAGAAAGGCAACCCGCTCGCTTTCGCCGACCGGCGTGCGCACCGCGATCACCCGGCCGTTGACGGCGCGCGCGACGTCCTTGCCAAAGCGCGCGTTGACCGCATCGACCACCCGGCTCGCGGTGGTGAAATCGCTCTGCCGCAG
This sequence comes from Hydrogenophilales bacterium 16-61-112, assembly GCA_002257045.1. Lineage (GTDB taxonomy): Bacteria > Pseudomonadota > Gammaproteobacteria > Burkholderiales > Thiobacillaceae > Thiobacillus. The sequence continues at coordinate 33,839 of NCHD01000024.1, forward strand.
TTCCAGATTGATGCTGCCCGATTCGCCCAGCGCGGTTGCAACCGTACGCTCAACCGTTGCGCCCGACGGAATGCGGCCGACGCTCAAGTGATTGATCTGCGCCTTGCTGCCGCCCGCCGCGGCGCCGGCGCCGCTCACGGCCAGGCTGCCCTGCGCCATCGCATAAACTTTGCCGTCCGCGCCCTTGAGCGGCGTCATCACCAGGGTGCCGCCGCGCAGGCTTTTGGCATTGCCGATCGACGACACCGTGATGTCGATGCCCTGCCCGGCCTGGGCAAACGCCGGCAGGTCAGCCGTCACCATCACCGCCGCCACGTTTTTGAGCTGCATGTTGGTGCCGGCGGGCAGATTGACGCCCAGATTGGTCAGCATGCTCTTGATGCTTTGGGTGGTGAACGGCGTTTGCGTGGTCTGGTCGCCCGTGCCATCGAGTCCGACCACCAGCCCGTAGCCCACCAGTTGGTTGTTGCGCACGCCCTGCATGGAGGCGATGTCCTTGATGCGTTCGGCCTGCGCGGTGCCGGCGAGGGCAAGCGCGGCGAGCAGGATCAGGTGCGGAAATTTCATGTGGGCCACCCTTTATAGCGGGACGAAACTGAGGAAGAACCGCGCCATCCAGCCCATCACTTCGGCCTTGTCGAAATTGGCGCTGGTGCGGTATTCGATGCGCGCATCGGCGACCTTGGTCGACGACACCGTATTGCCCGCCTGAATGGTGTCGGGCTGTACCACGCCGGACAGGCGGATGTATTCGGTGCCCTTGTCGAGCGCGATCTGCTTTTCGCCCGCCACCACCAGGTTGCCGTTGGGCAACACTTCGATCACGGTCACGGTCACGCTGCCATTGAAGGTGTTGCTGGAGTTGATCGCGGAATCATCGTCGTACTCGCTCGACGAATCGGCCGTCACGCCCAGTCCCTGAAACATCTTGAGCGGCAGGCCGACGATGTTGCCGATGGAGGACTGCAGCGCGCCGGTCTTCGAGCCGCTTGATGAGCCCTTCTTGCCGGCCTGGGTTTTTTCGCTGATCACGATCGTCAGCGTGTCGCCGACCAGCCGCGCGCTGCGGTCCTCGAACAGCGGACGGAAAGCCGATGTCTGCAGAATCGCGCCGTTGGCGGGAGCCTGGACGACGACCGGCTGCGGTCGCGCGGTGGTCGGTTGCTGCACGATCGTCGACGGCGTGGTGCCGCATCCTGCCAGCCCGAGCAGGATGCCCGCCACGCCAGCCATCAAACGGATTCCGTGCAGTGTGTTCATGGCAAGCCTCACAACTGGGTCAGTCGCTGCAACATCTCGTCCGAGGTCGAGATCGCCTTGCTGTTGATTTCGTAGGCGCGCTGGGTCTGGATCATGTTGACCAGCTCTTCGTTTCGGCATACAGGTTCTGGCCCAGGCTTTGCAGGCCGGCCGGATTGATGAAGGTGGCCAGTTGCAGGGTGCCGACCGTCACCGGCGTGGCCGAACCCGCCTGCGTCACCGACACGGTGCCATCCATCGCGATGGTCAGGCTCTGCGTGTCGGCCGGCAGCGTGATGGCGGGCTGCACCGCATAGCCGCTGGAGGTCACCAGCTGGCCGTTGGCATCGATCTGAAACGAGCCATCGCGGGTGTAGGACGTGGTGCCGTCCGGCATCAGCACCTGGAAAAAGCCCTGCCCCTGGATCGCGACATCCTTGGAATTTCCTGTCAGCTGCAGGTTGCCCTGGGTAAAGATGCGCTCGGTTGCGACGGGCTTCACCCCGGTACCGAGTTGCAGGCCGGACGGCAGCTGGGTCTGCTCGGACGACTGCGCGCCGGGCTGGCGGATGGTCTGATACAGCAAGTCCTCAAATACCGCGCGGGCGCGCTTGAAGCCCGTCGTCGAGACGTTGGCGAGGTTGTTGGAAATCACGTCCATCTGGGTTTGCTGGGCTTCCAGACCGGTCTTGGCAATCCATAGCGAGCGAATCATGTCGTCTCCTTCAATCAGTCAAAGTGTTCAATTGGCCGCCAGCAGCTGGCTGGCCTTGCTGTCATTGCTTTCGGCGCGTTCCAGCAGCTTGATCTGCATGTCGAACTGGCGCGCCAGTGAAATCATGTTGACCATGGCATCGACGACATTGACGTTGCTGGTTTCCAGCGCCCCGCTGATGAGCGACACCCCAGGATCTGCCGCAGCCGGCTCGCCGCTTTTCAGGCGGAACAGGCCATCGTCGCCGCGCACCAGGTCGGCTGCGGGCGGATTCACCAGCTTGAGGCGGCCGATCGTGGTCAGGCCGGTGGGCTGCGAGCCGTCGGGCAGCTGGGAAATCGTGCCGTCGACCGCCACGGCCAGATTGCGCCCGGGCGGAATCGACAGCGGGCCGCTATCGCTTTGCACCGAGAGGCCGTCACGCGTCAGCAACAAGCCGTTCTCATCCATTTTCAGGCTGCCGTTGCGGGTGTAGGCCTCGCTGCCGTCGGCCGCCTGCACCGCCAGCCAGCCTTCGCCCTGGATCGCCACATCGAGCTCGCGCCCGGTGTGCTGGATCGCCCCCGAGGCAAAATTGCTGCCGGTGGTGGAATCCACCACGAAGGCGCGCGTGGGCAGGATCGCACCCTGCACCGGCACCGCACGAAACTGGTCGATCTGCTCGCGAAAACCGGTCGTGGTCGCGTTCGCCAGATTGTGCGACGTCGTCGCCTGCTGTTCGAGCGTGTGTTTCGCGCCCGTCATCGCGGTGTAGATAAGACGATCCATGGTGCCTCCTCGTGCGTCAGCCGCTCAGTTCAAGCGGATTTAGAGATTGACCAGGGTCTGCAGCACTTCGTCCTGCGCCTTGATGGTCTGCGCGTTGGCCTGGTACATGCGCTGGGCGGTGATCATGTTGACCAGCTCGGCGGTGAGGTCGACGTTGGAATCTTCCACCGCGCGCGACTGCAGCACGCCGAGGCTGCCGGAATCGGGCGCGCCCACCAGCGGCACGCCAGAGGTCGAGGTTTCGACCCACTGGTTGTTGCCCAGCGGCTGCAGGCCGTTGGGGTTGGCAAACCCGGCCAGCACCACCTGCCCCAGCACGGCGGTCTGACCGTTGGTATAGCGTCCCAGCACGATGCCGTCGGCCGCCAGGTCAAACCCGGCCAGTCGGCCCGAGGTGTAGCCGTCCTGGCTTAACGTATTGACACTGAAATTGGCGCCGAACTGGGTGGTGCCGGTGAAATCGACGGCAACCGGGAAAGGCGTGGTCGCGCCCACCGCTGTGGCAGGTACAGGAACCGAAACCGGCATCGGTACGGTTGTCAGCACGCCGCTGCTATCAAAGCTCAGGCTGGTGATCGGCGCGCCGCCATTGATCACGGTGCCGTCGTTTGCGGCATAGACGTTCCAGTTGCTGCCCGGTTGCTTGACGTAAAACATCTGCAGGGTCTGGTCGTTGCCCAGGCTGTCGTAGACCGTGACCGCCGTAGAGTTGGTATAAGTGGTCGGGTCGGCCACATTGAATGCGGGAAGGGCCGGAATATCCGGGCTGCCCGAGTCCAGATTGAGCAGCGCGTTCACTTCGCTGGTGATCTGCGGCGGCAAGTCGGCGGTATTGATGCTCAACGGCGCCGCCGCCCCGGTCGACAGCACACCGCTGGAATTGGCCGTGTAGCCGGTCAGTTTGGAGCCGGTCGGGTTGACGATGAAGCCGAACTTGTCGAGCTGAAACTGGCCATTGCGCTGGTAGGTGATTTCGCCGCCATTGTCCATGCGGAAAAACCCGCCGCCGTTGATCGCGATATCCAGCGGGTTATTGGTGGTCGAGATGTTGCCCTGGGTGAACTGCTGGGTCACCTGCGCCACTTTCACGCCGATGCCCACCTGCGAGCCGCCCGAACCCGACAGCGAATTGGCGTAAAGGTCGGCAAACTGGGCCTGGCCCTGCTTGAAGCCGACTGTGCTGGCGTTCGAGACGTTGTTGCCGATGACGTCCAGATTCTTGGATGCGGCGTTGAGGCCGCTCAAACCTTGCTGAAAACTCATGACTTGCTCCTTTTGATTGTGTCGACCGGTTGATTCGTCTTGCTCACCTGCGTGCCCGCAAACCTGTGCGGCTTAAAAAATCTGCCGGATATCGGCATAACTCACGCTTTCATTGCCGGCCAGATTCAGTTTCACGCCGTCGCTGCCCTGCGACACGCTGTTCACCGAACCCAGAAAAAGCGCCGTGTTGCTGACTTTCTGGCCGCCCTGGGTGGCATCGACCAGGAAGGTATATTTGCCCGCTGCAGCCGCCGTGCCGTTACTGGTCAGGCCATCCCATGCCAGCACGTTGACACCCTCGCCGCGCGACCCCAGATCCAGCTTGCGGACCTCATTGCCCGCTGCATCGAGAATGCTGACGCTGACCTGCTCGGCCGGACGCGACAGTTCAAACCCGAGGGCATCCTGTTGCAGCGAAGGGTTGAGCGTGTTGCCCGGAACCAGTACGCCATGGCCGATCAGGCTGGCTGCCTGCGACATCTGGCTGGCGCCCATGCTGGACGAGAGCGCCTTCAGCGTGGCGTTCATGCTTTCGATGCCTTCGACGGTGGACAGCTGGGCCATCTGGCTGGTCACCTGGGCGTTGTCCATGGGATTCAGCGGGTCCTGGTTTTTCATCTGCGCCACCAGCAGGCTCAGAAAGCGGTCGGTCGTTGCCTCGGAATTGCTCTTGGTCTGGCTGGCTGCGCCGGCCCCAAACAGGCTTTTGACACTGCTTGCGTCTTGTACGGTGTTCATTGCGGCTCCTTGATTACTGTCCGATGTTCAAAGTCTTTAGCATCAGCGATTTGGCGGTGCTCATCATGTCCGCGTTGGACTGGTACGAGCGCGAGGCGGAAATCATGTTGACCATTTCTTCCACCACATTGACGTTGGGCATGCTGACGTAGCCCTTGTCGTCGGCAAGCGGGTTTTTCGGGTCGTACACCAGCTTCATCGGCGAGGGATCTTCGATCACCGCCGCCACGTTGACCCCGGTTGCGCCGTCCTTGCCCATCGGGGTGGCCGCAAACACCACCTGCTTGGCCTTGTAGGCTTCGCCGTTGGCGCCCACCGCGCTGTCGGCGTTGGCCAGATTGCTGGCGACGACGTTGAGCCGTTGCGACTGCGCGTTCATGGCCGAACCGGCGACGTTGAAAATATTGAATAAAGACATGATTCCCTCCGTTACCCCTGGATAACCGTCAACATGCCCTTGATCTGCTGCGTGATCCGGGTCAGGTTGAATTCGTACTGCACGGCGTTTTCGGTAAAGGCGGCGCGCTCGGCGTCGATATCCACCGTGTTGCCGTCCACGCTGCCCTGCGCCGGCGTGCGGTACAGCAAGCCGGCCTGTCCTGCACCGGGCTTGCCGGCCAGATGGCCTGCTGTGGTAGTGGCCAGCGCCACGCCGCCCGGTGTGCCCGACCCGCCCATGGCAGCCTGCAAGCTGGCCTTGAAGTCGAGGTCGCGCGCCTTGTAATGCGGCGTGTCGGCGTTGGCGATGTTGGAGGCCAGCACCTGCTGGCGCTGGTCGCGCACGCGCAATGCCTGCTGGTGAAAGTTCAACATTTGATCTAAGCGGCTCAACATGGTCTTGACCTCCTTACTTTGCCGCCGTCGCTGCAAAGCCTTTTTGCGATGACTGCATCCTAGGCGCGGATCTGTCCATCCAATCGCCGGATAAGCGGCAGAAAGGCCGTGCTATTCGCGTCTTGAACGGGAGCACGCCTGCCTACACTGGCACGGTGTAAAAGTCTGATAGCGGGAGCTGACATGCCATATCCATCCACCCAGGCCGTGCGGGCTGCATGCGGGCAAGCCGCGTTGATCGGCCTGTGCCTGACGGGCACGGCGCAAGCGGGGAGCCAGGACCCGGCGGCGCTGCAGGCGCACGCCGAGCGTTTCTTGAAAACGCAGGCCAACGGCTTGCCGGGCACGCTCAGCGTCAGCGTCAAGCCGCCGCGCAGCACATTCGAAGCGTGCGATGCGCTGGAAGCGTTTCAGCCCCCCGGCAGCCGGGCCATCGGCAAAACCACGGTGGGGGTGCGCTGCCTGGCGCCGTCGAAGTGGACGGTATATCTGCCGGCACAGGTCAAGCTGATCGGCCGCTACGTGGCCACGAGCCAGCCGCTGCCGGCCAACCATGTCCTGATTGCATCCGACCTGATGCTGCGCGAGGGCGATCTCGGCCTGCTGACGCCGGATGTTGCCAGCGATGTCGATGCCATCGTGGGTTACCGCACGGTGTCGGGACTGGCGGCCAATGCGCCGTTGCGCGCCAGCCTGCTGCGCTCGCCGCTGGTGGTGCAGCAAGGGCAGCCCACCCGCATCGTCCTCAATGGCCCGGGTTTTACGGTGCAAAGCGAAGGACAGGCGCTGGCGAATGGCAGCCGGGGCGACCGTATCCGGGTCAAGACGGCTTCCGGCCAGGTGGTCAGCGGCGTGGCCCAGGATGGCCAGCAAGTCATCGTCGCTTACTGAATCCGGCGCGCCGCTCAAGGAAGGTTTGCAAACTGTCGTTACTGATGTAGCTTTAGGCTGAATTATCCGATTCCGCCCGCCCCGTCAGAAGGAACCCATCATGAAAATCGATCCCGGTTTGACCATCGCCCCGCTCGCATCGAGCGAAGGCCGCCTCGCCCAGCCGCAGGCTAAACAAATCGTCTCCAGCGACCAGACCGACGTCCGCCTGAGCGCACGCGCATCCGAACTGGCGCAAATGGAGTCGCAGCTGGCGTCCATCCCGATGGTCGATCGCGCACGCGTGGAAAGCATCAAGGAAACCATCGCCAGCGGGCAATACGCGATCAACAGCGGCAATATCGCCAGCGGCCTGCTCGAATCCGTGAAAGACATGCTCAATGCCGCCAGGTGAGGCCGTGCCCGACACCGGCCGCCTGACCCAGCTGGCGACGGAGCGCGCGGCGTGGCAGGCCATGCTGAACGTGATGGGTGAAGAGGAGCAGGCCCTGATCAACGGCGACGCCGACCTGCTGACCCGCCTGACCGCGTCCAAGCTGGCGCAACTGCAAACCCTGAACAATCTGGCGAGCGCGCGCCATCAAGCCTTGCTCGCTGCCGGCCTCAGCGCCGATCCCGTCGGCATGGACGCGTGGCTGACGCAACATGGGCTGCCGGAACACCGCGACCAGTGGCAGCAGTTGTGCCACATGGAACAGCAAGCGCGGGAAATCAATCTGCGTATCGGCAAACTGATCGAAATGCGCCTCGCCACCACCCGCCAGGCGCTCAATGTCCTGATCCATGCCACGACCACTCAAGGCGGGCTGTACGACCAGGCCGGGCAGTCGGTTGCTGCACACACCGGCAAGCCGCTTACCGCCGCCTGATCAGCGCCGGCTGTAACGGTCCGGCGCAATCGCCTGCATCAGGTCAGCCTCCAGCGGACACGGTGCGTCCGTAATCTGATCCGCCAGCACCTCTCCCAGCAAGCCCGCCCACACCATGCCGCGCGAGGCATAGCCCGCCGCCACATACAACCCGGCATGCCCGGCGACCGCCCCCACGATCGGCAGGCGGTCCGGCAGGGTGGCTCCAGTCTCTCCAGATTCAGTACATCGCTCGCCTGGCGCGGGGCAATATCGTCATCGTTGTTTTCATACGTCGCGCCGATGACCGGCTGCCCCATGCCCGGGGCGATATAGCCCTCGCGCGCAATCACCCGGTGGATCTGCGGCAGGCTGCCCGGCGGCAGGTACGTGACCTGGCCGCGCACGATTTCCATCGGCCAGTTCGCGTGCGCGACCAGACTCAGCGCGTCGAACGCATTGGCCAGCACCACGGCATCAGCCTCCGCCAGCAACGCACCGTCATCAGCCAGCACCTGCCATCCGCCCGGGCCTGGCTGAAGGCGCGCAACGGCGCAACCGGTTTTCAGGGCAATGGCGGGGTGATCCAGCCAGGCGCGGCACAAACTGCCCGGCTCCACCCAGCCTGCGGTCGGGTAGAACACGCCGGGCGCCTCCACCGGCCAGTTCGCCAGTTCGCGCGCTTCGTCCTGCCCCACCCAGCGCGCGAATTCGGTGGGCGGCCGGGTTTCGGCCAGAGCCTGCTGCTGTTTGCGCGCCACCTCCGCATCGCGCGCCAGATGCAGCACGCCGCAGGCCGACCAGGTCAGCCTTTCGCCGAGGGCAGGCCACGCCCGCATCGCATGCAGAAACGCCGCCCGCGTAAAGCGCGTCGAACGGTTGTCGTCGCGCGAAATCACCGGGCGAAACACCGCCACCGGGTTGCCCGAAGCCGCCTGCGCCGGCGCATCAGCGCGCTCCAGCACAGTGACGGCGACGCCGCGCTGCGCCAGCGCCTGCGCCACGGCAGCTCCCGCCACGCCGGCGCCGATGACCGCGACATGGCGCGGCGCGGCGGTTCTTGACTGCTGTACGCTGCCGGAAAAGCGCGCGGCAAGGCTGTAACGCTTGCTGCCATAGCCCATGCGCTTTTCGCACACGAATCCGGCGCGTTCCAGTCCCAGGCGCACCGCCGCCGCCACCGTATAGGTCGCCACCCGCGCACCGGGCCGGGCCAGCCGCGCAAAGGTGTAAAACCCCTTCGGCTGCCACATGTCGGCATTGCTGTCGGGGTCGAAGCCATCCAGATAAAACGCATCGACCCCGGCCCGCAGCTGCGGCAGGCAGTCTCGCACGTCGCCCAGCATCAGCGTCAACTGCACCCGGCCGCCGTCGAGCACAATGCGGTGAAAACCCGGCACCAGCAGCGGCCAGTTGGCAATCAGCTCGGCTGATAGCACGGCGAACTCGGGCCACTGCGCATGCAGGGTCGCCAGATCTGCCACCCGAAACGGATGCATCTCGATCGACAGGAAGTGCAGTCTTGCGCAGCGAGTCGGATCGGCGCGCCAGGCCGCCCAGGTTGTCAAGAAATTGAGGCCAGTGCCAAAGCCGGTTTCCAGGACGACGAAACTCGCATGTCCCTGCCAGCGCCGGGGCAGACCGCAGCCCTGCAAAAACACATGGCGCGCCTGGCCTGCGCCGCCATCGGCAGAATGGTAAACATCGCCAAAGCCAGCCGAATACGCCACGCCCTCCTTGAACTCAAGCGTGGCGGGAAGGAGTGTTTTCAACATGGCCGGATGGTACATTGACCCTGTCGTGTCCTGCTTTTCCATCATGCCCAAAACCAAAACCCTGCTGCGTCTGAGCTTGACCCTGTTGATTGTCTCCGTGCTGGGCTACGCGGGTTGGCACTTCACCCGACCCCAGCCGCCGGAGGTCGAACTCGCCACGATTGCGCGCGGCACCGTGGAAGCCACCGTGGTCAACACCCGCGCCGGCACGATCAAGGCCTGCCGCCGCGCCAAACTGGCACCGGCGGCGGGTGGGCAGATCGTGAAACTGTGGGCGAAAGAAGGCGAGCGCGTGGTGGCCGGCCAGCCCTTGCTGGAATTGTGGAACCGCGACCTGACCGCCCAGCGCGAACTGACCAGCCGCCAATTGAGCACCAGCGAAGCGCGCCTGCGCGAAGCCTGCATCCTGGCCGACAACGCCAAACGCGATGCCGACCGCACCCAGCAGCTTTCGGCGCGCGGCTTCGTCAGCCCGCAAAACAGCGAAAACGCACGCGCCGAGGCGCGCTCGCGCCAGGCCAGCTGCGACGCGCTTGCCGCCGACGTCAAGCGCGCGCAGGCACAGATTCGCGTTACTGCGGCCGGGCTCGAGCGCACCACGCTGCATGCGCCGTTCGCCGGCATCGTGGCCAAAGTCACCGGCGAAGTCGGCGAATACACCACGCCCTCGCCGCCCGGCATTCCCACCCCGCCCGCAGTCGACCTGATCGACGACAGCTGTTTGTATGTGAGCGCGCCGATGGACGAAGTCGACGCGCCACGACTGCAGCCAGGCCAGCTCGCGCGCATCACCCTCGACGCCCTGCCCGGCCAGTCGTTCAGTGGCCACGTGCGGCGCATCGCGCCTTATGTCACCGAAGTCGAAAAGCAGGCGCGCACGGTCGATGTCGAGGTCGATTTCGACACGCCGCCGAAACAGATTTTGCTGGTCGGCTACAGCGCCGACGTCGAGGCCATCATCGAACGCCGCGATAAGGTCCTGCGCGTGCCCACCCAGGCGATCCAGCAGGACGGCAGCGTGCTGGTGCTGGGCGCGGGCGACAAGCTGGAAACGCGCAGACTGAAAACCGGCCTCGCCAACTGGGCATTTACTGAAGTGCTCGACGGCCTGGCGGCCGGCGACCGCGTGCTGCTCTCGTTCGACGACGAAGCCGTCAAGGCTGGCGTCAAGGTCCGAGCCAAAGCCGCGTCAGACAACCCAACCGCGCCATGATTCGCCTCACCGCCATTACCCGCGTATTCCGCATGGGCGACCAGGAAGTGCGCGCGCTGGACGGCATCAACCTTGACATCGCCTCCGGCGAATATGTTTCCATCATGGGGCCGTCGGGTTCAGGCAAATCCACCCTGCTCAACGTCATCGGCCTGCTCGACCGCCCCGACAGCGGACGCTATGAACTGGACGGCATCAACGTCACCGACCTGTCTGAAACCGAACAGGCGCGCGTGCGGCGCGAAAAAATCGGCTTCGTGTTCCAGGCGTTTCACCTGGTGCCACGCCTCACCGCCGCGCAAAACGTCGAACTGCCGCTGATGCTCGAAGGCATCCATCCGGCCGAGCGCAAGTCACGCGTCGATGCTGCGCTGGACGCCTTCGATCTTACCGACCGCGCCCAGCACCGCCCGGCCGAACTCTCCGGCGGGCAGCGCCAGCGCGTCGCCATCGCGCGCGCCACCATCCTGCGCCCCACCGCGCTCTTGGCCGACGAGCCGACCGGCAACCTCGACCACCGCATCGGCGCCGAAGTCATGGCGCTGCTTGAAGGCCTGCACCACACCGGCACCACGCTGATCGTCGTCACCCACGACCGCGAACTCGGCGCGCGTGCGCATCGGCACATCGCGATGCGCGATGGCGAGATCGTCGCGGACGAAACATGAATCTGCGCGACACGCTGAGACTCTCCTTCGCAACCGTGGTGAGCTATCGCACCCGCTCGCTGCTCATCGTGCTGGCGATGGCGCTGGGGGTGGCGGCGGTGGTGGTGCTGACGGCGCTGGGCGACGGCGCACGGCGCTATGTGGTGGGGCAGTTTTCCTCGCTCGGCACCAATCTGATTATCGTGCTGCCGGGGCGCGCCGAAACCGCGGGCGGCTTTCCCGGCGCGGCGCTCGGGCAGACGCCACGCGACCTGACGCTGGAAGACGCCCGCGTGGTCGGCCAGTTGCCGCAGGTGCGGCGCCTGGCGCCGTTGAATGTCGGGGTGGCCGAACTCACCGCTGGCGGACGCTTGCGCGAGGTGACGGTGCTCGGCAGCACCGCCGAACTGCTGCCGATCCGGCATATGAAATTGTCGCAGGGCAGTTTTCTCGCCCATGGCTCGGAGCGCAGTGCGCAGATCGTGCTGGGCAGCGTGCTCGCACGCGAATTCTTTCCCGACGGCAGGGCGGTCGGGCAGCGCATCCGGCTGGGCGACAGCCGCTTTCTAGTGTCTGGGGTGCTGGCCGTCCAGGGCGAATCGATGGGATTCAATTCCGACGAAATCGCCATCATCCCGATCGACTACGCGCAGGAACTGTTCAACACGTCCTCGCTGTTCCGCATCCTGGTCGAGGCGCGCAACCGCAACGCCATCGAGCCCGCCAAGGATGCCATCCGCCACACCCTGAAACTACGTCACGACGGCGAGGACGATGTGACCGTCATCACCCAGGACGCAGTGCTCGCCACCTTCGACCGCATCCTGCGTGCGCTGACACTCGGGGTGGCGGGCATCGCCGCGATCAGCCTGGCGGTGGCTGGCATTCTGGTGATGAACGTGATGCTGGTGGCGGTGACGCAGCGCACCTCGGAAATCGGCCTGCTGAAAGCCCTCGGCGCACCTTCCGCCGACATCCGCCGCCTGTTCTTCGCCGAGGCGCTGTGGCTGTCGCTGGCGGGCGGCGCGATCGGTTACGCGCTGGGCCACTTCGGCGCCTGGATGATCCGCCTCGCCTATCCGGTGCTCCCCGCCTGGCCGCCCAACTGGGCCAGCGTGGCGGGTGTCGCCACCGCGATCATCACCGGTATTCTCGCCAGCCTGCTGCCCGCCGCGCGCGCGGCGAAGCTCGATCCCGTGCTGGCGTTGAGCGGAAAATGAACCTCGCCGACACCCTGCGCTTCGCCCTGCACGCGCTGACCGCGCACCGGCTGCGTACCTTCCTGTCTGCTTCAGGCATCGCCGTGGGCATCGCCGCAGTGATTCTGCTCACCTCAATCGGCGACGGCATCCATCAATTCGTGCTAGCCGAATTCACCCAGTTCGGCACCAACATCATCAACATCAGTCCGGGAAAAATCACCACCCACGGTGCCTCGGTCGGCGCCATCGGCAGCTCGCGGCTGCTGACGATCGAAGACGCGCTGGCGCTGAAGACCTCGCGCTACGCGCAGTACACCAATGCCGGGGTGATGGGCAACGCGGAAATCCGCGCCCATGGCCGTAGCCGGCGCGTGACGGTGTATGGCGAGGGGCCGGATTTTTCGCGCGCCTTCAACATGCACGTCGCGGTTGGCCAGTACCTGCCCGCCGACGACCCGCGCAATCCGCGCGCCTATGCGGTGCTGGGCGCGAAAGTACGCACTGAGCTGTTCGGCAGCGCCAATCCGCTCGGCGCGACCCTTCAGGTGGGCTCGTCGCGCTTCCGGGTGATCGGCGTCATGGCGCCCAAGGGCCAGGTGCTGGGGTTCGATCTCGACGACACCGTCTACATCCCCACCGCGCGCGCGCTCGAAGTGTTCAACCGCGAAGGCGTGATGGAAGTCCACATCGCCTACCGTCCCGGCGCGCCGCTCAAGGCGGTGGTCGCCGACGCCAAACGCATCCTGATCGCGCGCCACGGCCGCGAGGATTTCACCGTGACGCCGCAGCAGCAGATGCTCGACACGCTGGGCACCGTGCTGGACGTGCTGACCTTCGCCGTCGCCGCGCTCGGCGGCATCTCGCTGCTGGTCGGCGCAGTCGGCATGGTCACTCTGATGCACATCGCGGTGGCCGAACGCGTCGCCGAGATCGGCCTGCTTACCGCGCTGGGCACCACGCGCGCGCAAATCCGCACCCTGTTCCTGATGGAGTCGACCATGCTGTCCACCCTCGGCGGACTCAGCGGACTGGCTGTCGGCGCGGGTGTCGCCTGGCTATTGAAGACCACCGTGAGCAGCCTGCCGGTCAACACGCCGTGGGATTACGCCCTCGGTGCGCTGGGGGTGTCGGTACTGATCGGGTTGGCTGCGGGGGTGGTGCCTGCGATGCGCGCGGCGCGGTTGAATCCGGTGGAGGCGCTGCGGGCGGAGTGATTGCGTGACATTGAAAACATCGCGCGTTATGGCTCATAACGTATCGGTCAGAACGGTATGTCATCATCTTTCTTCTTGTCTTGGCGATGTAGGACGAACCTAGATTCATTTGTTTCAATCCACCTCCAACCATCTTCGTCAACGGCCAAACCGTTATAGGACTCTCCATCCCTTTCGTCCCAAAGCTCCTCTACGCGAATGAATTTCTTCGCGGTGAGCTTTCGCACTGCGAGGTTGAATCCCATATTTGTGACCCCAGCGCGTTCGGCATCATGCCTAGCGCTGTGAACCGTCACAGCGTTGTTTGGCATGTAAGCCTCTCCAGCAATGACTGCCAAGACAAGAACTTCTACTTGGGTGAGTCCTTCAATCGGAGTGACCGGATCAGATTCAGCGATCTGATCGAGTACCTCAACCTTCTCAATGATGGCTTTGAGTTTCGCTGTTAGGCTCTCGCGGAGTCGGTCAAAATCGCTTGGTGCATCGGCACTGTATGGAATGATGCTTCTGTGCTGAATATCAAAAGGGTACTTCTTGCCAGTGCGTTCCTCTGAGCAGACCATCACGACCGGGCGATCAGAAGCAAAAGCATAGCCAAGTTCATACCAAACATTTGGATTGTCCGCAGTGATGTCCGCCAAGCAAATTGCCGCCTGGCGGATCCCCTTCTCGATTGACTCGATAGGGACAAGAACGCCTGGGTCTTGATCAACTCGATACGCCTCAAGACCAGCAGCCTCGATTGCGGGCTTATAAATGTCTTGGAAACGCTTGTCGTACTTCCCTGAGTCGAATGGTTGTATTACAAAGCAGGTTGTCATAGTGTTCCTAAGTTCGCGTAGGGTGCCATCGTTTTTGCACCGATTGGAAAGCCTCCCATACTCACGCCGCCTTCAAATCACGCAAGGCTTCCGGATGCGCAATCGCCACGCGCAGCAGGGTTTGCGCCGCACCCGTGGGTTTGCGGCGGCCTTGTTCCCAATCTTGCAAGGTGCGGGGAGAAACGCCCATCAGGGCAGCGAGTTCAGATTGCGACATACCGAGCCGGTTGCGCGCTTCGGCGATGGGAGATAACGCAACCTGGGTCGTCCGCGCCGCTTTTCCCGCTTTCATCTGCTGAACAGATTCGAGCAAGTCCTGCTGAAATTTTTCCATTTCCTTATCCATGATCGATAGCCTCTCGTAACTGGTTCAAGAACGACGTGGGCAGATTGTCGAACTTGGCTTTGACGTAAACCATCAACAGCCAGATCTCTCCACTTTCAAGTCAAGTCGGTTGTAGTAAATCACCCGAGCGCCGCCACGCTTACCCATGCCTGCCCGGCTCCACCGTACCTTGCGGCAACCGCCGGAACCAGGGATCACATCGCCCGCCTCCGGGTTGGAGGCCAGCCAGTTGATGAAGCCTATGCGCTCGGCATCAGTCCAGACTTCGGACGCCGCGCGAATAAAAACTTCTGTTTCGACGACGGTAAGCATAATTTGAATATACGGCATTGCCGTATATGTTGCGAATGACTATTCGATGTCTATTCCAACATCTATTTGCACGGCTGCGCTAGCCTGATCTTCCTGCTCGACACTCGCCCTAGCCGTCGCCTGCGCCCCAGGCATGGCCGCAAAAAACCGCGCCACCACTTCCAGCTTGCGCGTCCGCGTCATCGCCGGCAGCGCGTTCAGCAACAGCTTGCCGTAGGGCTTATCCGCCAGCCGGGTGTCGCAGATCATCAGCACGCCGCGGTCGGTTTCGGTGCGGATCAGGCGACCTGCCCCTTGCTTGAGGCTGATGGCGGCGTGCGGCAACTGATAATCCATGAAGGGTTTACCGCCGTTCTTTTCGGCCTGGGCGATGCGCGCGGCGACCACCGGATCGTCGGGCGGCTGGAAGGGCAGCTTGTCGATGATGACGACCGACAGCACTTCGCCCGGCATGTCGACGCCTTCCCAGAAGCTTTGGCTGCCGAGCAGCACGGCGTTGCCGGCTTTCTGAAACCGCGCGAGGAGTTCGTTTTTCGGCGCGTCGCCCTGCACCAGCAAGGGGTAATCCCAGCCGCGCTGCTTGAACGCTTCGGTCAACAGGCCACGCGCTTTTTCCAGCGCACGCAGGCTGGTGAACAGGATGAAGGCGCGCCCCTTGCTGATGTCCAGAACCGGCAAGGCAGCCGCGACGACGGCATCGGTGAACTCGGGGGTGTTGGGCGCGGGCAGGCCTTGCGGCACATACAGCACGCCCTGGCGCGGGTAGTCGAAGGGGCTGTCGACGCACAGGGTTTCGGCTTCTTCGATGCCGAGGCGGGTTTTGAGGTGGGTGAAATCGCCGCCGACTGCGAGCGTGGCAGAAGTCAGGATCCACGCCTGCGCGCGCTCGGTGAGCTTGGCGCCGAACATCGCGCCGACCGACAGCGGCGTCGCGTGCAGCAACAGCGAACTCAGGGTGGTTTCGAGCCAGCGCACACGAGGGTTGTCGGGGTCATCGGCGCGCTGCCAACTGGCCAGCGTGGCCTGCACACCCTGCGCGCGCTCGAAGCAGTTCTTCAGGTCGGCGTCGCGCTCGGCCTGGGTTTCCAGCAGTTTGGTGGTTTCGTCCAGCGCCGCAGACAAGGCCTTCAGCGCGTCCGGCCATTTGTCGTAGCGCGTCAGTTCCGCGATGGTTGCTTTGACCGGGTTTTGCGGGAACGCCAGTCGCAGGTCGCGCGCCGTCTTGCCCAGGTCTTCGGCGGCGCGGCGCAGCGCCGGGAAATCGCCCGCCTTCACCGCCGCGAGGCGCTTGGTATCGCCCGCCAGATCAAGCAGTTGCGCCACCGACAGGGTTTCGCCAAAGAACTGTGCGGCGATTTCGGCCAGCTGATGCGCTTCGTCAAGGATCACGGTGTTGCAGGCGGGCAGCAGTTCGGCGACGCCCTCATCCTTCAGCCACAGGTCGGCGAAGAACAGGTGATGGTTGACCACCACCACCTCGGCTTCCATCGCGGCCTTGCGCGCGGCCATCACAAAACAGTCCTTGTAATGATCGCATTCGCTGCCCAGGCAGGTGTCGCGGCTGGAGATCGCGTAAAACCACGCGGTGGCGTCTTCCGGAATGCCTTCGGCTTCGGCGCGATCGCCGCTGCTGCTGGTTTCGGCAAAGCGGGCGATTTTTTGCAGCCACGCCGCATCGTCGCGGTTGGCGAAGCGGCCATCGGTGAGGTTGCGTTGCAGGTGATGGTGACAGACATAGTTGGCGCGGCCCTTGAGCAACGCAACCTTGACCGGCGACTTCAACGCACGCCGGGCGGCGGGCAGATCGCGATGAAACAGCTGATCCTGCAAGGCTTTGGTGCCGGTTGAGATCACCACCTTGCCGCCCGACAGCAGGGCTGGGATGAGGTAGGCCAGGGTTTTTCCGGTGCCCGTGCCGGCTTCGGCCAGCAGCACGCTATGCTCCGCAATTGCTTTTTCGACCGCTTCGGCCATAGCCAGTTGCTGCGGACGCGAGCGCCAGCCGGGTAAAACCGTGGCGCACGCGCCATCAGGAGAAAAAAACCGTTTGAGATCAGACATCCAGGCCAGACATTACTTACGCCAAATTTCGGGCTGGAGTGTAACACCCGCCCAAGTGGCACCGGCAGCGATGAAGTCGCCCTATAGAAATTGAGGGTTTATGCCGTAATCTTGAGGCAGGCTTCCAACCCAGATCACTCCAATATGCGCATCCAATGGATTTCCTTGCTGTTCTGGCTGTTTCCCTTCATGGCCCACGCCGCGATCGTTGATCTCGACATGCGGCCGGGAATCCGCGCCAGCGCCGAATACCTGATCGGTGACCGCAGCAAGCCAGCGGTACTGCTTTTGCATGGTTTTTTACAGACGCGCGAGTTCCGCACTGTGGCAACAGTAGGCAGCAGCCTGCACGATGAAGGCTATACCGTTTTATTGCCCACGCTCAGCCTGAACATCCCCCACCGAAGTCAAAGCCTGGCCTGCGAAGCCATTCACCATCACAGCATGAAGGATGACATCGTCGAGATCACCCACTGGGTGGCCTGGCTGAAATCGCGGGGCCACCAGCGCATCGTGTTGTTTGGCCACAGCTTTGGCAGCCTGCAACTGCTGGCTTACCTGAATGCCCGCCCCGACCCGGCAGTCAAGGCCTATGTCGGAACCTCCCTGATCGAGACCCGAATCGGCTCCACTTCGCGCAGCGCCCTGATCGCCCAGCTGAACGACCGCTTAAAACGCAAGCAAAACGCGCTGGTCACCCAGAATATTTCCCTTTGCAACAAATATGCAGCGCCGCCTGGCGACCTGCTGTCCTATGTCGAGTGGGACCAGCCACGCACGCTGGCCGCTGTGAAGGCCGTTCCCGTGCGCATGCAACTGATCATGGGCGATGCCGACCAGGTGATCGGCCGCAACTGGGGTCAGGCCTTGCAGCACGTGCAGGCGCCCATGATCTACGTCAAGGGCGCCAACCATTTCATGGATGCCGAACATGAGTTCGACCTGCTCGAACACACCCTCAACTTTCTGAAGACACTCCCCGCCGCCTCATGAAGTGGCCCACCTCGGTCCCGATCAGGCAACTCGCCCTGATTTTCATTAGCAGCGCACTGGTGCTGATGAGCCTGGTTGGCGGATTTGCGCTCCACGAGATGCGCGGCATTTCGCGCGACCTGATGCACACCAATCAGGCTGCAGCACGGGCCGAATTGGCCACGGCTGTTGAACAGTTGTCGAACCGCATCAAAACCCAGGCCGAGATGCTGGCCCGCTGGGATGAAACCCGACAACAGCTGGCCGTGCCTGAGTATTACGCCTACTGGCGGAATCAGCGGGTTTATGAAAGCAGCATGCTCAGCCGTTTTGCGCATATCGCGCTTTACGATCAATCCGACGCCCTGCTGGCTGCCCCCAACCCAAAAAACAGCTTTCCGGCCAAACTGCCGACCGAAGTGTCCCCCCATTTCCCGACCAGCTGGCTGCGTAACGAGGCTGGCAGCGTCGTGCTTTATTACGCATTCCCGGTTTATAGCGATGGCCGGCGGCTGGCACTGATCGGCCACGGCCTGATCCGCTTGAATTACATGGCGGAGCTGTTGAACCAGAGCAATTTCCGCTTTACCGACCCCGCCAGCATCAAGCTGAAGCTGCAACCCGGCGCCAGCCTGCCCACCGCCGATCTGCTCGACAAAACCAGCTTCAATGCCCGCGTCAGCCCCGAGCAGATGCGTTTCCAGGCCGTGTTCTCGCGCGCGCTGCTGGCCCTGCTTGTGTTGCTGGTTTTGACGGCCTTGCTGGGTTTTATCGCGCACAACCGGTTGTTGGTGCGGCCTCTGCGGCAATTGTCGGAGGACATCGATGCCATGCGTCAGGGCCGGTTCGAGCCGGTTCCCGACCAGGCCAGTCCAATGCAGGTCAGCGAACTGGAAAACAACTGCACGGCTCGATGGAACACCAGAACCGTGAGTTTCGCTCACAGGCTCGCCACGATGTCCTGACGGACTGTTACAACCGGCGCGCCTACGAAGAAGACTGGGCGCGCCTGCGCGAAGAAGTCAAAGCGGTTCCGCAAGGCGTGGCTTTTTTGCTGTTCGACTGCGACCGTTTCAAGA
Organism: Hydrogenophilales bacterium 16-61-112; assembly: GCA_002257045.1. Classification (GTDB taxonomy): domain Bacteria; phylum Pseudomonadota; class Gammaproteobacteria; order Burkholderiales; family Thiobacillaceae; genus Thiobacillus. The sequence goes on from NCHD01000024.1 coordinate 52,777, forward strand.
GCATCAACGACACTTACGGCCACGAAAAAGGCGACCGTGTGCTCACGCTTATCGCCGATGCACTGGTCATGGCGCTGCGTGCCAACGACCGTTTATACCGGCTGGGTGGGGACGAGTTTGCCGCTATCCTCTTGCGCACCACGCCGGCTCAGGCCAGGCAGATCGCGCAACGCTGCCAGAGCCTGCTCAACGCCAAGAAATTCAGCGATATTGGCATCAACGAGCCCATCAGCATCAGCATTGGCATTGCCTTTTGCGAGGCCGATCAGATCAATCACATCGACGAACTGCCCAAACAGGCCGATATCGCCATGTACACCGCCAAGCAACCCGGACGCAACCGCGTGGCCTTGTTTGGCGACGATGTCGAACGTGCCTCGCAAACCCTGGTTGCGAGCCGCGAAACCAGTGCCGTGTTCCAGGCCCTGGCCACGCCCGGTATGATCGAAATGCATTACCAGCCGATACACAGCCTGCCCGGCCTCGAGATCAAATACTACGAAGCCCTGGCGCGCATCCGTCACCACAACACCCTGATCCTGCCGGAAGCGTTTCTGCCGGTTGTCAGCACCCGGCGGCTGGAAACGGGCTTCGATCTTGCCGTGCTGCAGCAGGTTGACCTCGACCTGTCGTCCAAGCAGCTGCAAGCCGGCGTCGGTGTGGCCATCAACCTGACGGCGCAAAGCATTTCGCAGCCCGAAATCGTGTCTTATCTGCTGGAGCTGTCCCGCCACAACACGCGCCACCCCCTGATGATCGAGATCGCCGAAACCTCGCTTATCACCCAGGTGGCCGAGGCCAGCGCCTATCTCGACTTGCTGCGCACGGCGCAATACCGCATCGCGATGGACGACTTCGGGACAGGGCATTCGCCGCTGCGCTACCTGGCCGACTTACCGGTGGACGTAATCAAGTTTGATATTTCGCTGATCCGCAAGCTGGAAGAGAGCAGCCGTGGCGCGCAGGTCGTGGCGGATTTCGCGCGCATGATGATCAGCACCGGATATTCATTGACTGCGGAAGGCGTCGAAACCGAGGCGGCACTGCGTCTGGTCGAAGACCTCGGCTTCGCGCACGTCCAGGGCTTCTTGCTGGCGCACCCGCTGCCCCTCGAGCAGCTGGTTGCGCATCTGGCCACCGCTAAAAGCGGTGACGCGCAGCCGGATTAAAGCCGTCGCTCAGTGCTTGCCCGACCGCCAGATGGAAAACAGGATCCACAGGCTGTTGAAAAAAGCGATCAAAAAACCCAGCAGGCCAAAGAACGGCAGCCCCAATAGCTGAGGGCCGCCCTGCACGGTCATGATGATGCTGGAGCCCACCACCAGAGAAGCCGTCAGAATGCCCATCGTCAGGCGATTGCTGGCGCGGTCGAGCTGCTGTCCGAACGTATCGAGCCGTTTCAGGTCGAGATCGATCTTGACCCGTCCCCGCCGCATGTCACGCAGCAGCGTGCGCAGATCGCGGGGCACGTCGGCCAGCACTTCCAGCGTCTCGCGCAGGCTTTTTCGCCCACGCGCCAGCAGTGCCTGCGGGGTGAAGCGCTGATGGATGATGCGTTCCACAAACGGCGTCACATGGTCGATCATGTGGAACTCGGGGTCGAGTTGCTGCCCCAACCCTTCGAGTGTGATCAGGGTCTTGAACAGCAGGGTCAAGTCGGCCGGTAGCGCCAGGTTGTTTTCCCGCATCAGCGCGGTGATGTCGTTGAGCAGCGCGCCGACCTGCACATCCTTCAGCTGCAGATCGTCGTAGCTTTGCATCAGCTCGGCCACGTCGTAAGCCAGCCGGTCTTCGTCCAGCACCGAATCGCCGCTCCAGTCGACCAGAACCTGCAGCAGCGCCTGCTCGTCCTTGGCTGTCAGGGCGTGCAGCAGGTCGACAATCTGATTGCGACGGGCATGGGTCAGCATGCCGACCATGCCGAAGTCGATCATGCCGATGCGGTTGTCCGCCAGGAACAGCACGTTTCCCGGGTGCGGATCGGCATGGAAATAGCCGTGTTCGAGCACCATCCGCAACACCAGGTCGGCACCGCGCGCGGCCAGCAGCTTGGGATCGAGCCCTACTTCGCGCAGCTTGTCCGGCGACACGCCCGACTTGCCGATGATCTCTTCCTGCACATTGACCCGGCTGTTGCTGAACGCCCAGAACACCTTGGGGATCTTGACCAGCGGATCGTCGGCAAAATGCCGCGCGAACTGGTCGATATTGCGTGCCTCTTTCGCCAGGTCGAGTTCGCGGTTCAGTGAGCGGCCAAACTGCGCGACGATATGAATCGGGTCGTATCGCCGGGAATCCGGCATTTCGCTGTCGAGCAGCCGGGCAATGTGCTCGAGTATGCGCAGATCCGCCTTGATCACATTCTCGATCCCGGGCCGGCGGATTTTGATGACGACCGGCGTGCCGTCCTTGAGCGTGGCGCGATAGACCTGCGCGATCGAAGCCGCCGCCAGCGGGATCGGATCGAACGAGGCGAATACCTCGCCCGGTTCACCCTTGATCGCCGCCACCAGGTCCGCGTGCAGGGCTTCGTAAGGCACGGGCGGCACCTGGCTGTGCAGCTTTTCGAATTCAACAATCCAGTGCGGCGGAAACATGTCCACCCGCGTCGCCAGCAGTTGCCCCAGCTTGACGAAAGTCGGACCCAGTTCCTCCAGCGCGCGACGTATGCGCACGGGCGCTTCGAGCTGGCTGATTTCGCTGGTGCTGTGCCAGTGCAGGATGCGTCCGGCCCGCTCCAGCACCCCGCTGATTCCCAGCACGCGTACCAGGTCACCCCAGCCATACCGAATCATCACCGAGGCGATTTCGTGCAATCGCGGCAGGTCGCGCACGACCGAAATGGTTTCCCAGAGCATTGAAATTAATTAGTGGAGTCAGTCATGACCCGGAGTGTAGCCGACAGCATTTCGGCTGTCGGCCAGACAGGATTGACCGAGGAACAGTCAAACCCGCAGCGCCGCTGTCAGGAGCGCAGGCGATCGCTTTGCCGCTTGAGTGATTCCGACACGGCTTCCAGCACACCGCTGGCCACCTTGGACAAACGCTCGGTGGCCGTGCTGGCCGATTCGGACAAGCCGGAACGCCCGGCCTCGCCGCTGCTTTTCAGGCCGCTCACCATTTGTTGCAAGGCCTCGCGCACCTGTTCGCCGGTACGGGTGCCGCTGTGCTTCAGATGGTCGCTCAGGTATTCGAGCTCTTCCTTGAGCTTGCCGCCCGACTGTCTGGCCGTCTGCTTCAGGGTGTCGACTAACTGCGCTTCAAGGTCGCGCAGCTGTTCCAGGCTGGATTTCAGTTCTTCGTCCTTGAAGGCTTTGCCTTGGCTGACAGCTTCGCGCAAAGTGTAGGAAATATTTTGAGCCGCGCTGCCGACTGCCTCATCCAGCCCGGACACGGCCTGCTTCAGACCCTCCTTCATTTCGCCCCCGCGTGCGGCAAGGCCGCTGCCGACACCCGAACTGATCGCGCCGACAATCGCGCGCAATTCATCCAGGGTCAAGCGCCGGTCGCGCAACGCGCGCGCCGTCAGGTCGCGCACTCTTTCGTGCAGATCGGGCGTAGCTGCGGCGGCCTCTGCTTCATCGTGCCATTGCGCGAGCTGGGTGTTATCCGGGATACTGCTTTCGTCCGGTGTGGAGGTGCTATTCATGGTTCGGTCCTCAAGGTTTAATCGGCCAGGCAAGCGTGCCGGCCGGGATTCAAGATCCTTCGCTCATGGCCGTTGCCTTCTATCAATATAGAGCAGATTGGTACCCGATGAAGCCTGCCATTTTGTTATTAGCGCTGCTGCTGACGTCTGCCGTCCATGCCGACGCACCGCCCGAAGATATTCCCATGTACGCCGTCAGCCTGGTGGGCAGCCCGTATCGCATGGGCGGCGTTTCCCCCGACACCGGACTCGACTGCAGCGGCTTCGTGGGTCATGTCGTCAAGCAAACGCTGGGCGTGCTGCTGCCACGCACCAGCGTCGCCATCAGCAAGGCCACCCGCATGCTGACCCAGTCCGAGCTGCAACCGGGCGATCTGGTGTTCTTCAACACCCTGCGCAGCGCGTTTTCCCATGTCGGCATTTACCTCGGCGATGACCGTTTCGTCCATGCCGCGAGCAGCCGGACCGGTAAGGTCATGGTGTCCAGCCTCAGCGACCCGTACTGGCGCGACCGCTTCGACGGCGCGCGCCGCATCCCGGCGGCAGCGGGTGAAGCTCCTGCCGATGCGGCCGAATGACCGGGCCAGGTTTGCGCTCGATAGCCGCCGCCCCGGCAGCCCTGCCGTTTACCGTAAACACGCCGCCTTCAGCCTGATATAGGATTGAAGCCACCCTCCACTCACCCGAGACCAGCCGACGAAAATCATGCCGAGAAAAGCCCCTGCCAAGACCAAGCTGTTCGTGTTGGATACCAACGTGCTGATGCACGATCCGACCAGTCTGTTCCGCTTTGAAGAGCACGACATCTACGTGCCGATCGCCACGCTGGAAGAACTCGACCAGCACAAGAAGGGCATGACCGAAGTGTCGCGCAACGCCCGCCAGGCCAGCCGTTTCCTCGACGAAATGGTGAGCAAGCTCGACACCATCGAGGAAGGCGTGCCGATCGCCCCGCACAGTCACGGCGCCGCTACCGGCAAGCTGTTTTTGCAGACGCAGGCGATCACCGGCGACATTCCGCTGTCCCTGCCCACTAGCAAGGTCGACAACCAGATTCTCGGCGTAGTGCTGTTTTTGTCGCGGCATTTCCCCAAGCGGCAGGTCATTTTGGTGTCGAAAGACATCAACATGCGGATCAAGGCGCGCACCCTGGGATTGCCCGCCGAGGACTATTCCAACGACAAGGTGCTGGAAGACACCGACCTGCTGTATCCCGGCGTGCTCGAACTGCCCGCCAACTTCTGGGACACTCACGGCAAGGGCATGGAGTCCTGGCAGGCCGCCGGCCACACTTACTACCGCCTCAAAGGTCCGATGGCGGCGGATTTTCTGCCCAACGAGTTCGTCTACCAGGAAGGCCCCAACCCGCTTTACGCCAAGGTGCTCAAGGTCGAAGGCAAGCAGGCCGAGCTGGTCACGATCAAGGACTACAGTCACCAGAAAAACAACGTCTGGGGCATCACCGCGCGCAACCGCGAGCAGAATTTTGCGCTCAACGTGCTGATGGATCCCGAGATCGATTTCGTCTCCCTGCTCGGCCAGGCCGGTACCGGCAAGACCCTGCTGACGCTGGCCGCCGCGCTGGCCCAGGTGCTCGACAAAAAAACCTACACCGAAATCATCATGACCCGCGTCACCGTGCCGGTGGGCGAGGACATCGGATTTTTGCCCGGTACCGAGGAAGAAAAAATGACGCCGTGGATGGGCGCGCTGGAAGACAACCTCGACGTGCTGAACAAGACCGACGACGAATCTGGCGACTGGGGACGCGCGGCGACACAGGACCTGATCCGTTCGCGCATCAAGGTGAAATCGCTCAACTTCATGCGTGGCCGCACCTTCCTCAACAAGTTTCTCATCATCGACGAGGCGCAAAATCTCACCTCCAAGCAGATGAAAACCCTGATCACCCGCGCCGGGCCCGGCACCAAGGTGGTGTGTCTGGGCAACATCTCGCAGATCGACACGCCCTACCTCACTGAAGGCAGTTCCGGCCTCACTTACGTGGTCGACCACTTCAAGGGCTGGCCGCATAACGGCCATGTCACCCTGCAGCGCGGCGAGCGTTCAAGGCTGGCCGATTTCGCGGCCGAAGTGCTATAAACCCGGACCGTCGCCAGGCGCGGCGGTCTTCTGGTGTATAAATCGAATGTCCAAATCGAAACAGGCCGCTACGGACAGCGGCCTGTTTCATTGACACCCTGCCGCACCCTTACTGAATCCTGTCGTATCGCTTCGAACCGCTTGCCATGACTGCAATCACCCCTCTGACTCCCGTCAACCACGACCGCGACAGCGCGGGGATGACCTATGTTTATCCTGTCGTGTCGCGGCGCGCGGGCGGCGTGTCGGTCGGCGTCAATCTCAACCCCAACAACGCCTGCAACTGGGCGTGCGTGTATTGCCAGGTGCCGGATCTGGTGCGCGGCACTGCGCCGGAAATCAACCTTGCGCAGCTGGAGGCCGAGCTGCGCACGCTGCTGGGTGACATCCTGCACGGCGATTTCATGCAAACCCGGGTTCCCGAAGAGGCACGGCGACTGAACGACATTGCGCTGTCGGGCAATGGCGAGCCGACCAGCGCCAGGGCCTTCCCGCAGGTGATCGAACTGATCGGCCGGGTAATGACCGAGTTCGATTTGAATGGAAAGATCAAGCTGGTGCTGATCACCAACGGCAGCCTGATCGACCGCCCACGCGTGCGGGACGGCCTGGCGAAAATGGCAGCCTTGAATGGCGAGGTGTGGTTCAAGTTCGACAGAGCGACGGCCAGTGGCATGCGTTCCACCAACCAGACGCGGATCTCCCCCGACAAGCAGTTCGAGCGCCTGAAAATGGCCGCGGCGCTGTGCCCGACCTGGCTGCAAACCTGCGTCTTTGCGCTGGATGACACCCCGCCCAGCGAGACCGAACAAGCCGCCTACCTGGCCGCTGTTACTCGTATACGTGAACAAGCCCTCCCCGTTCAGGGCGTGCTGCTCTATGGGCTGGCGCGGCCGTCGCTGCAATCGCAGGCCAGCCGCTTGTCCGCGTTGCCCGCCGAATGGCTCAATGCCTTTGCCGAGCGCATTCGCGCGGCCGGGTTGCCGGTGAAGGTTTCGCTGTGAGACCAACACGATGATTCACGGCATCGGCACCGACCTGCTCGACGCCGGCCGCATCCGCAGCGGCCTCGATCGCTTTGGCGAGACCTACGCCGAGCGCATTCTCGCCCCGGCGGAACGGGCGGGCTATCGGGGCAGCCGCGACCCAGGGCGGTTTCTGGCTAAGAGCTTTGCCGCCAAGGAAGCCTTCGCCAAGGCTGCGGGGACCGGGCTGCGCGCGCCGGTGACGCTGCAAAACCTCGCCGTGGTGCGCGACGCGCTCGGCAAGCCGCATTTTCAATGTGCGCCCGAACTTACCGCCTGGCTGGCGGCGCGCGGCGTAGGCGGGCATCATGTATCGCTGTCGGATGAGGGCGATTGGATACTGGCATTTGTCGTGCTGGAGCAATCCAGTCCGCAGCAGGAATAATTTGAAGTCAACATGACGCAATGACTAAGGAACAGACATGACGCTCGGCCCCTTGATGCTCGACGTGGCGGGTACTGAACTTACCGACGACGACCGCCGCCGGCTCTCCCATCCCTTGGTGGGCGGGGTGATTTTATTCACCCGCAACTACCGCGATCCGGCGCAGCTTGAGGCGTTGACCGCCGATATCCATTCCCTGAAGTCCGCGCCACTGCTGATCGGCGTCGATCACGAAGGCGGCCGGGTGCAACGTTTCCGCGAAGGCTTCACCCGCCTGCCGTCGATGCGCACCTTCGGTGAAATCTGGAACGAACACCCGAAACAGGCCAAGCACCTGGCGCGCGAAACCGGCTACGTGCTGGCGGCGGAGCTACGCGCGCACGGTGTCGACTTCAGCTTCACGCCAGTGCTCGACCTCGACTACGGCGCCTCGTCGGTGATCGGCGACCGCGCGTTCCACGGCACGCCGCACACCGTATTCGAACTCGCCCAGTCGGTGATGCTGGGGATGAAGGACGCCGGCATGGCCGCCTGCGGCAAGCACTTTCCCGGCCACGGCTTCGTGGTAGCAGATTCGCATGTGGCGATCCCGGTGGACGAGCGCACCCTGGCCGACATCGCGATTGCCGACCTGGTGCCGTTCCGCCTGATGATCGAAGCCGGCCTGGCCGCGATCATGCCCGCGCATGTGATCTATCCGCAGGTCGATTCGCTGCCCGCCGGCTTCTCGCGCATCTGGCTGCAAAAACTGCTGCGCAAGCAATTCGGCTTCGACGGCACGATTTTCAGCGACGACTTGTGCATGGAAGCAGCGGGCGTGGTCGGCGGCGTGGTCGAACGCGTCACGGCCGCGCTCGACGCCGGCTGCGACATGGCGCTGGTATGCAACCGGCCCGATCTGGCCGACGACGTGCTGGCGCGGCTAAAGGTCGACTGGCCCGCGCAAGCCCGCGCGCGCCTCGCACGCATGCACGGCCATCCCCACCCGCTGTCCATGACTGACCTGCGCGAGTCCGCGCGCTATGCCGATGCCTTGCATCACATTGCCGGGCTCGGGCTGGATTCGGGCAATCTCAACCTCGCAACCGACCCAACGGATTACTGTGCCCGCGCCTAAACACGACCACGATCAGGACCTCTCGCTCGAAAACGGCGAAGATCACACCCATCATCATTTGGGCCATGCCGGCAGCAACAACGGGCTGCTGATCGCGCTGGTGCTCACCCTGAGCTTCGCCGTCGTCGAAGTGGTGGCCGGCTGGTGGTCTGGCTCGCTCGCTCTGATGTCCGATGCGGCCCATATGGCGACCGATGCCTCCTCGCTCGGACTCGCAGCCGCAGCCGCCTGGCTGGCGCGCCGCCCACCCTCGCTTGCTCATTCCTACGGTTTGGTGCGGGCCGAAATTCTGGCCGCTCTGATCAACAGCGTCGCCATGCTGGTGCTGATCGGTTTCATCGTATACGAAGCGATCCAGCGCCTCAGCACGCCACAGCCCATCATGGGCGGCACGGTCGTCGCCGTCGCCATAGTTGGCCTCATCATCAATCTCGTCGTCGCCTGGACCCTGCATCGCGGTGAACAGACGCTGAACAGTCGCGCCGCGCTGCTGCATGTAATGGGCGATGCACTGGGCTCGGTGGCGGCCATCACCGCAGGCGTCGTCATTATCGCCACCGGCTGGACCCCGATTGACCCCCTGTTGTCGATGTTTGTTGCCCTGCTGATCAGCATATCGGCCATCCGGCTGCTGCGCGAAGCCGTCCATGTGCTGATGGAAGGGGTGCCGCTCAACATCAAGCTCGATAGCGTCGGCCATGATCTGGCTGTGCTGCCCGGCGTCAAGCGCGTTCACGACCTGCATGTGTGGACCTTGTCGTCCGGCACCCTGGCGCTGTCGGCGCATCTCGAAGTCCATGATCTATCCGAGTGGCCCGCCCTGCTTGCTTGCGCGCGGCAAACGCTCGACACCCGCCACGGCATTCGCCATGTCACCCTGCAACCCGAGGCGCTAATCACTGCACCGCTGGTGCGCGCGCCTTACCCTCCCCACGCGTCCTGAGGCTTTTTCCCTTCAACGCAGAACCCACTATGCGGTCCTTGCCGCCAGGTGACATCCCGACAACATTTTTATTCCAGGGAACAAGGAAGTCCTGATCAACCACAACGGCGAGCACTATCGCCTGCGCATCACCAAAAACGGCAAATTGATACCCACCAAGTGTGTCCGGCAGTAGTCAATCACTGAAAACGAATTCCACCGACCGCCCACGCTCCCCGTTCGTCCTACCTTCTGGCAATACATACCGGGTTAAAACATGGGCAGGCATAGCCACCCATAAGACATCCCACACCCCGGACAGTCCGATTGAAACTGTCAATCGTCCAGCTTCAAACTTTAAATTGGAATATTCCAAATTACTTAAGTAGAGTACTCCCTGTCAAATCACTCAATTTTTTTAACCGGAGCCCGCACCATGCAATCTCTCATCAACACCGAAATCAAACCCTTTAAGGCCGAAGCTTTTCTCAACGGCAAGTTCCAGCACATCACTGACGAAGACCTCAAGGGCAAATGGTCCGTGGTGTTCTTCTACCCGGCCGATTTCACCTTCGTCTGCCCGACCGAGCTGGGCGACCTGGCCGACAACTACGAGACCTTCAAGAAGCTGGGCGTGGAAATCTACGCCGTGTCGACCGACACCCACTTCACCGAGATCAGCGCCGGCGGCATCGGCCGCGATGCGTCCGAACTGCTGCGCAAGGTCAAGGCTGCGCAATACGTCGCCGCTCACCCCGGCGAAGTCTGCCCCGCCAAATGGAAGGAAGGCGAAGCCACGCTGGCACCGTCGCTCGACCTGGTCGGCAAGATCTGAATGCCGCGCCTCCCCTGCCGGGGAGGTCCGTGCCGGATCGCAACACAAAGGCGTCGGCCGCTTTCGGCTGCCGACGCCTTTTTATTGCCATTCATTCTGTAGATAAGGGAATTCCCCATGCTCGACGCCAACATCAAAGCGCAACTGAAAACCTACATGGAGCGCCTGGTCGCCCCCATCGAACTGGTGGCCTCGCTGGACGACGGCGCCAAGTCACAGGAAATGCGCGAGTTGCTGGAAGAAATCGCCAGCGTCTCCGACCGCATCAGCCTGCTGGAAAACGGCGTCGATGCGCGCAAGCCATCGTTCAGTATCGGGCTGGTCAACCAGCCCGCGCGCATCCGCTTCGCCGGACTGCCGATGGGGCACGAATTCACTTCGCTGATCCTCGCGCTGCTGCAATCCAGCGGCTACGCGCCCAAGATCACCGACGAACAGGTTGAGCAGATTCGCGGCCTGGATGGCCACTACCGATTCGAAACCTACATCTCGCTGTCGTGCCACAACTGCCCGGACGTGGTGCAGGCGCTCAACACGATGGCCGCGCTCAATCCCAACGTCCAGCACGTGATGATCGACGGCGCGCTGTTCCAGGACGAGGTCAACACGCGTCAGGTAATGGCGGTGCCGACCGTGTATCTGAACGGCGAGGTGTTCGGCAATGGCCGCATGGCGATCGAAGACATCCTGGCCAGGCTCGACACCGGCGCGACCGCCCGCGATGCCGCCAAACTTTCGCAAAAAGCCCCCTACGATGTGCTGGTGGTCGGCGGTGGCCCTGCTGCGGCGGCAGCAGCAATCTATGCAGCGCGCAAGGGCATCCGCACCGGTGTGCTGGCCGAGCGTTTCGGTGGCCAGGTACTCGACACCATGGCGATTGAAAATCTGATTTCAGTGCCGCACACCGACGGGCCCAAGCTCGCCCGCGCACTGGAAGAACACGTCCGCGAATACGATGTCGACATCATGAATCTGCAACGTGCCGACAAGCTGATTCCGGGCAGCGCAGGTGGCTATCACGAACTGCGTCTGGCCAACGGCGCGGTACTCAAGTCGAAGAGCATCATCGTCGCCACCGGCGCGCGCTGGCGCGAGTTGAACGTGCCCGGCGAACTCGAATATCGCGGCCGCGGCGTGGCCTACTGCCCGCACTGCGACGGTCCGCTGTTCAAGGGCAAGCACGTGGCGGTGGTCGGTGGCGGCAACTCCGGCGTCGAAGCGGCGATCGATCTGGCCGGCATCGTCGGCCACGTCACCCTGCTCGAATTCGGCGACACCCTGCGCGCCGACGCCGTCTTGCAGACCAAGCTCTACAGCCTGCCCAACGTCACCGTCATCAAAAGTGCGCAAACCACGCAAATCACCGGCGCCGACGGCAAGGTCAACGGGCTCGAATACACCGACCGCACCACCGGCCAGACCCAGCACGTGGCACTCGAAGGCGTGTTCATCCAGATCGGCCTGCTGCCGAATACCGACTGGTTGAAGGGCACGATTGAACTGTCGCGCTTCGGCGAAATCATGGTCGACGCCAAGGGCCAGACCGATGTGCCCGGCGTGTTCGGCGCAGGCGACTGCACCACCGTGCCGTACAAGCAGATCATTATCGCGATGAGCGAAGGCGCGAAGGCCAGCCTGGCCGCGTTCGACCACCTGATCCGCAGCCCGATCGCGGCCTGAGCGTCCGCGCAAGCCCGTCCGGCTTGCCGGAGCGGGCGGCCAGCGCCCGGGAACAGGTCAGCAGACCCTGCCGGCTTGTTCCCGGGCTTTTTTTCCTCCACAAAAAAATGGAAGCTTGACTTACAAATGAGAATCATTATTATTCGTAATACTTAAATCAAAAAACAATCCCAAGCCATGAATGACAATCAGACTCGTGTCGCGCCAGTTCCTTCCACGGGCGCCAGCCGTCATCCGGTTGAACCCGCTACCCGCTCCTTGCCGCCAGGTGCCATCCCGACCGCCTTTTTATTCCAGGGAACACAGGAAATCCTGATCGACCACAATGGCGAGCACTATCGCCTGCGCATCACCAAGAACGGCAAATTGATTCTCACCAAGTAAGCAATCCTTCCGTTTTCAATTGCTGAAAACGGAGTTCACCGCACCGCCCGCCAGCGTCCACGCGCCAGCCAGCCCTAACTCAAGGAGACTGGCATGCCCGCAACCCCCACCCATATCACCCACGAAATCGTCATCAAGGCCACCGTGTGGTTGATGCACCGCTATCAGCAGACTCGCTGCAAAAAACTCGCCCGCATGGTTGAACAGCATTTGCGCTGGATGCAGACGGGCGCGGCCAGCCCGGCGCTCGCCAATGCATGCCAGCGACTGTCATTCGAATGGCCTGCGGTGTCGTGCGCAACGACCCTGGCCGCGCGCCGGCCTGCCTTGCACTAAGGAGTCCGCCATGATCTCGATTGGCAACACCATTCCCGACCTCACCTGCGAAGCCTACTTGCCGGATGGCCGGATCGAGCCAGTATCCCTGGCCCGCTATCGCGGCAAATGGCTGGTGCTGTTCTTCTGGCCGCTGGACTTTACTTTTGTCTGCCCGACCGAAATCCGCGCGTATTCCGATCTCAGCCACGACTTCGACATCTCCGGCGCAGTCCTGCTTGGTGTCAGCGTCGATTCCGCCCACGCCCATCGCGCCTGGGTCAAACATGGCCTCGGCACGGTCAGGTTCCCGATGCTGGGCGACGTTTCGCACGCACTGGCGCAGGGGTTTGGCGTGCTCGCTCCATCAGGGGTGGCGGTTCGCGCCACCTTCATCATCAACCCCGAAGGCCAGGTCATGAGTGTGGCAGCCAATGACCTCAATGTCGGACGCTCGGCCAACGAAACCCTGCGTCTGCTGCATGCACTGCAAAGCGGCGAACTCACCGCCTGCGAATGGCAACCCGGCCAGGCCTTCGTGGCGACCGCCTAACTCCAAGGAGACATCATGCGAAATTCCCAAACTTCATCCCTTCTGGTCGCAGCGCTGGTGATGCTGCGTCATCCCTGCAACCGCAACAAGGCCGCCGCCCAATTGCTGCTCGAACGCGCCGCCGAACACGCCGAGCTCACGCCCGCTGAGCGCGACGCCTGCCTCACTCTCGCCGACGACCTGGAGAGCGAACGCCCCGAGGCAACCGGGACGCGCGTGCGGCCTGCGCCCCGCCCCGTCATCGACAGGGGCCAGGTGCGCCGCTTAAGCCTGGAATCCGGGCAGCCCCTTGCCCACGGCACGAAAGCATTCATTCCATGAGCGCCGCCTGCTCTGCCGCCCTCGCCCGACGCTTGGGCGGGCTGGGCCCGTTTCATGCTGATTTTGTCCACCAACCCTGAAAGAGATCATCCATGCAATTTCATTTATCCGCGTTAGCCAGTGCCCTTTCATTGGCGTTTTCCGTTTCTCAGGCGAACGCCCAGACTGCGGCCACGGTCGAACCAGAATCCCCGGTCAACACCCTCGAAGAAGTAACGGTCAGCGCCGACTGGCTGGGCGCGCCGACGCCTGAAGCGGCGAAGAAACATCCCGGGGCCCGGACCGTCGTCACCTCTCAGGAGTTGACCGAATCCGGTGCGCGTACCGTGGAGGATGCGCTCCGCACGGTGCCGGGCGTGCGGGTGTTGGACGAAAGCGGTACAGGCATCCTGCCGAACATCGGCGTGCGCGGCCTCAATCCCTTGCGCAGCGAGCAGGTGCTGGTGCTGGTCGACGGCATGCCGATTACGTTGGCGCCGTACGGTCAGACCGGCTTGTCGCTGTTTCCGTTGACCCTCAACGCCGTCGAAACCATCGATGTAGCGCGCGGCGGCGTCGCCGTCCACTACGGCCCCAACAACGTCGGCGGCGTGATCAATTTCGTGACCAAGCGAATCCCCCGCGAAGCGTCCTTCACCGCGAAGGAGACCCTGTCGGTTGCGGACAACGGCCGCGTGCTGACCGACACCTACCTGCGCGCGGGCGGTTTCGTGAGCGACAGGCTCGGCCTGCAGGCGCAGGCGAACGTCATCGAAGGCAATGCGGAGCGCGACCACTCGGCGACCACGGTGAACAACCTGATGCTCGATGCGGACTGGTTCATCACCGACAACGCCGACATCAAGGCCGGCCTGCAGTATTACAAAACCGAAAACGAAATGCCCGGCGCCTTGACGCCGCAGTCCTATGAGCAGGACCGCGACCAGTCCACCCGACCGCTCGACCGCTTCGACGGCGACACGCTGCGCGGGCACCTGGTCTACAACCAGTATTTCGATAATGGCGCAGAACTGAGCTGGCGCAATTTTGCCCATCGCAGCAACCGCCAGTTTTTCTTCGGCAACGCCAGCAACGCCGACACGCCCTCGACACTGGAAATGTCGTCTCCGCGGGCGTTCTGGGTATACGGCAGCGAGCCGCGCTTCACCTTCGACATCAACGGCGCCATCAAGCAGAAAATTGCCATCGGCGCGCGTTACATGCGTGAAGAAGTCGACTATGTCGTCGATTCCCGCAACGTCGCGACAAATGCCTACGCCGTCACGCGCGACTGGCGCTTCGAGAACGATGCCTTCGCCGCCTACGTCAGCGATACCTTTTCCCTGCTCGGCGACAAGCTGAAGATCACCCCTGGCATCCGCCATGAAAAAGTCGATCTCACCTACCGCAACGACCTCACCGGAGTCGAAACGAGCAACCCGACCCGTGACTGGCTGCCCGGGGTGGACATCGGCTATCAGGCGAACGACGCGCTGTTCCTGTTCGCCAATTTCCATAAATCCCTGCGTCCGGTCCAGTTCACGCAAATCACGTTTGGCGGCGATCTGGCCGCCGAGCGCGCGAAGAACTACGAAGCAGGCGTGCGCCTCAGCCCGACGCGGAACGTCGACGCCGGGCTTACCGCCTTCCGCTTCGACTTCGACAACAAGATCGAATTCGTGAGCACAACAGTGGGCTTCCGCAATCTCGGCGAAGCGCGCCACCAGGGCATCGAGGCGGAACTCGCCTGGCGGCCGAAGCAGGTCAGCGGAATCGAATTCAAGACCGCCTATACCTATGTCGACACCGAACAGCTTTCCGGCCAGTTCGAGGGCAACGAACTGCCTCTGGCGCCGCATCATCAGGTCAATCTCCAAACCAACTACCGCAGCGGCGCCTGGAACTGGAATGTGAACGGCCTCTACCAGAGCGCGGCATTCTCCGATGGCGCCAACACGGTTGCCGAAAATGCATCCGGCTCGGTGGGGAAAATCCCGTCCTATTCGGTATGGAACGCGCAAGTTACCCATGACTTCAGCTGGAACGGCACCCGGATGCAGGCGGCATTTGCGGTCAACAACCTGTTCGATCGCGACTACTACTTCCGTGGCGTCGACTTCAGCCAGGGCCGGATGCCGGCACCGGGCCGCGCTGCCCTCGTGACGCTGCAGATGGACATGTAACAGGAGCCGTCATGCGAGATATTGTGATACTGGCGCATGTACCAACCGATTCGGTCAACGTCGGCTTTATTCCGGCGGCACAACGCCTGGGGCTATCCGTCGTGCTGTTGACCGACCACGCCGAGGCGCATCGGCAATATTTCAGTCAGGCAGGGCTTGCGGCTTATCCCCATGAAATTGTCGCCTGTGACGTCTTCAATCCGCTCGCGGTCATCGACGCCATTACCTGCCATGAACAGATACCGGCGGCCATTTTTTCCAACAGCGATCACCTGCAGACCAGTACGGCGATCGCCGCCGAGTATTTCAAGTTGCCGCGCAAAGACTGGCACATCACGTACCGTGCAAAAAACAAGGCGGAAATGCGGGTCGCGCTCAAGGCCCAGGGACTCGACATGCTCTGGCATGCCGTCGTCTGCGACCCCGCCGCACTCGCGCGCACCCTGGATGGCGTGCCGTTTCCGTGCATCGTCAAACCGCGCGAAGGCGTTGCCAGCCAGCAGGTCAGTCTGAGCCGCGACCGCGCCGAACTCGCGGTGCAGTGCGCCGCAGTCTGGAGCATACAGCCCGGTCAACCCTTGCTCCTCGAGGAATACATCGCGGGTCCGCTCTACACGCTGGAAACCCTCGGCGATGGCGAGAGGCTCTGTGTGCTCGGGGGGTTCCAGGTGAAACTGTCGCCTCCCCCGCATTTCGTGGAACTGGAGGCCAGCTGGGGGACAGGCTTGAGTCCCGAGCAGGAAGCCGGGGTGATCGACATCATCCGTCGATTTGGCATCGGGTTTGGCGCGTGCCTTACAGAGTTCGTGATGACCGGCGCCGGCCCCCGTCTGATCGAGATCAATTACCGCAGCATCGGCGACTATCGCGAGTTCCTGCTGCAGGACACCCTCGGGCTGCCTTTATTCGAGATCATCCTGGGTCTCTATGCGGGCGAGCCGCTGCCACAGCTCGACATCGCACCGGGCGCGGCGCTGATCCGTTACTTTACGGCGCAGTCTGCGGGACGCCTGACCGGTGCGCCCGAGGCCTTCGATCGCCGCGCGGATGACATCCGGATCACGTTCAAACCGCTGCGCGCGCTTGGCGAAACGGTCAACCTGACCCACTCCAACAAGGATTACCTGGGTGTCCTGCGCGGCACGGGAACCGATGTGCAGCGTCTGGGCCTGGAAATGGACCGGATCAGCAGCGGGCTCGCCTGGACGATCGGCGCATGAGCGCGGCTACACCCAAATCCGTCGTCGACCCGACGCAGGCGGACACGGGCGCACACGACGCCTATATCTGCCGCCGCGTGGTGGATGCCCTGCTGCGGGAAAACGTGCGCGAGTGCGTGAGCCGCGCAGTCGCCCAGACCGGCGACAGCCTGCCGCCTGCGCTCGCACGCCTCGGCGAAGCGGGCGGCGCGTGGCTCGAAGTGAGCCATTTCGGCGCCGGCACCCTGTGGATTCCGGTCGTCGAATCCACCTTCATGCAGACGTGGCGCAGCGCCGGACTGCCGCTGGTGCAGGACGACGGCCGGGACTTAAAGCCGCTCCACACGGTCGAGGCCATCCTTGCCGGCTTTGCACGAGGCCTCGACGCCGCGGCGGCTGCGCGCTTCACCGCCTTCATCGAAGAGTGCCGTGTCGCAGCCGAGCATCGCCGCATCGGCGAAGCCGAGCGCGAACGCTGGTTCGCCGCGTTCCGCGCCGCGCATGGCAGGACAAGCGGCGCGCGGCTGCCGAACTGGCACGCGCGCCTGCTGCACTACGATCGGCTTGGTGCGTTCCTCGATCACCCGTTTTATCCCACCGCACGCGCCAAGCTCGGTTTCGATGCCAACGCGCTCGCCGCTTACGGCCCCGAATTTCAGCGCCCCTTCGTGTTGCGCTGGTTGGCGGTTCCGCGCGGCCTTTATTATCCGAGCCCCGACGCCGAGTCGACCCTGCCGCCGTTGTGGCCGAGCGTCGAGGCCGTCGGCCTGCCTGCGGCGATGGCCGGTACGCATGCTCTGATCCCCGTCCATCCGTTCGTCTGGGACCATCAACTCGATGAATTCCTGGGCGACGCCGGATTGTGTGAAAGCGTAGTGCGCGCGCCGCACCCCTGTCTCGCGGTGGTGCCGACGCTGTCGGTGCGCACCGTCGTGCTGCTCGACGCGCCCGAGTGGCACCTGAAGCTGCCGCTGACGATCCGCACGCTCGGTGCGAAAAATATCCGGACGATCAAGCCGAGCACGATCCACGACGGCCATCGCTTCCAGACGCTGCTGGCCGAGATCGCCGCGCGCGAGCCTGCACTTGCCGCGCGCGTGCTGCTGACCGACGAGGGCTGCGGCGGACATGTCGACAACCGGATGTTCCTCGGCCATATCCTGCGCCGCTATCCGGTCGAGGCACTGGGCGAGAGCACGCTGATTCCGGTCGCGGCGCTGCTGGCCCAGGCGCCCTCCGGACACACCGTAGCCGAAGAAGCGGCGGCGGAATTCTACGCGGGCGACCTTGAAGCATTCTTCGAGGACTACCTCGACTTGACGCTTCGTCTGCACCTCACGTTGTGGCTGCGCTACGGCGTCGCCCTCGAGTCGAACCAGCAGAACTCGGTCCTCGTCTTTCAGCGGCAGGCGCCGCGTCTGCGCCTGCTGCTGAAAGACAACGATGCGGGGCGCATCCATTTCGACGCGCTGGCGCGGCGCTGGCCGGATCTCGCACGCCGCGTGGCCGATCTCGAGGACCACCGCATTTTTGTCGCGGACGCGCTGCCGCTGGCGCAGATGTTCACCACGATCACCCTGCAGCTCAATATCGCGGTCCTGGCTGAAGGCTATGCGGGCCTGCTGGATCTGCCCCCCGCCGCGCTATATGCCCGCGTCCGGAGGCGGGTCGAAGCCTTGCTCGACGAGATGGCGGCCGAGGGCGAGAACGTGATACCCGCGCGCGGTCTGCTGCTCGACGACGGCTGGCTTTACATCAAGTACCTGCTGATCGCCGCCACCCTGGCCGAGAAAAGCGAAACCGGCGCAACCGACGTCAACAAGTTTTATGGCCGCAGCGCACCCAACTTTCTGAGCGCGTCATGAGCATCGAACGACGGCGCGTCGTCGCCACGATCATGGTGTGCCATTTCATCGCCGCGTTCGCCGCGCTGGGGATGCCGCCGTTTTTTGCGCTGATACTCGACAAATCGCTGCACAGCGATACCGCCTATCTGGCCGGCTGGCTGTACATCGTGCCGATATTTTTCACCGCCGTGAGCAGTCCATGGTGGGGGCGGCTCGCCGACCGCTACGGCAAGAAGCCGCTGCTGCTGCGTGCCCAACTGGGCCTTGCGGCCAGTTTTCTGCTCGCCGGCTTCGCACCCAATGTCGCGGTATTTGCCCTCGCCCTCGCGTTGCAGGGCCTGCTTGGCGGCACCTTCGCCGCGTCCAACGCCTATCTGGCCAGCGTGGTCAGCGGCGCCGCGCTGACCCGCAGCCTGAACCTGATGCAATGGTCGGCGCGGGCGGCGCTGGTTGCCGCACCGGCCAGTCTGGGCCTGCTGATGACAATCGAATCGCCGCTCGAGCTCTACCGTTACCTGGCGAGTTTGCCGCTCATCGCCGCCCTGCTGATCGCACGATTGCCAGCCGCGCACGTGCACGAATCAAGCGCCAAACCGGCAACCCACGCCCAGGGCGGCACGCTGGAAGCGAGCGCACGCCAGGTTTACGCCGCGCAGTTCGCGTTCGTATTCGCCACCGTGCTGACGTTTCCATATTTCGTTCCCTTCACCCAGGCGGGTTCCAACCCGGCACCGCTGGCCATGGCTGGACTGTTGTTCGGCATCCCGCATCTGGTCTATCTGCTGTGCGCGGTGCCCCTCAGCCGCTATCTCGGACAGGGGCGCCTGCTCGCCACGTTGTCGCTGTCATTCCTGTTGCTTGCGGGCGCACTGGCCGCCCAGGCGCTGTTCCCGACGCTGCCCGGACTGACTGCCGGGCGCATCGCGATGGGCCTCGGCATGACGCTCGGCTTCATCAGTCTGCACGCGCTGATCGCGGCGGTCGTGACGCGCGAGAACGCGGGCCGCACCTTCGGCTGGTTCGAGAGCAACGCCAAGTGGGGCGCTGTCGGCGCCGGCCTGATTGCCGGCGCGGCGGTCCAGGCGCTCGATCTGCGGGCACCGTTCTTTATCGGTGCATTCACCCTGCTCGCCGCCGGCGCTTACCTCGGCGGCGTGGCATTTCATCGTTTACATCTGCGAAATTCTTGACCCCAGGAGAAAGCATGCATTCACGCAATCTGGCGGGCGCGATCGATCCCGCGTCCCTGGCGCTACAGGAAGCCGGCCGGCGTTCCATGGAAACGCTGCTCAACTGTTATTGCCGAGAGGTCGCGGGGCCGGAGGGCCAGTCAAGCGTTGGCCCTTTGTTCGGGCAGAGCGACAGTCCGGCATCGGTGCACCTGGCGCTGCGCCGCACCGGCGGCCGCGCCATGCACATCCGCTTGCCGCTTACCGGCGAACGTCTTCTGACCGTGGTCGACAACGCGTGCGCCACCGGGAATTACCGCTACCTGTCGCCGATGTTTTGCAAGGCCCCGGGCAAACCCTGGGCCTTGCTCGACTGGCAGGCGCTGGCGGGGATGTTGCTGCGTGAACTGTCGTTCAAGTACGGCCTGCCGGCGAACGACGAACTGATGCAACAGATACACGACAGCGTGACCGTCACCGCCGCTGTGCTCAACACAGCGCGCCCGGCGCGTTTTTCGGCGGAACCCTTGCAGGCGTTCGTCGAGTCGGAACAGTCGCTGGTGTTCGGCCACCCGTTCCACCCCGCCCCGAAAAGCCGCCAGGGCATTAATCGGTGCTTGCCGAGCCATGCGACCAGATCATGGCAGAACAGGCGCCGGCAGGGCTTGCCGCGGACGAGGACTTTTTCCTCATTCCAACCCATCCCTGGCAGGCGCGCCATCTGCTCGCCCAACCCGGCGTCGCAACGGCGATACGCGGCGGCCGCATCCGCGATCTCGGGCAACAGGGCGCGCACTTTTACCCGACCTCGTCGATCCGCACGCTGTTTCATCCCGACAACCCCTATTTCTATAAGTGTTCGCTGAACGTCCGCATCACAAACTGCGTGCGCAAAAACGCAATCTACGAGCTCGAGGGCGCGCTGCAGGTTACCCGGATCCTGCGCAGTCTGGCGCCGCAACTGCTGCAGCATTTTCCGGGCCTCGCGGTCATGGAAGAGCCCGCGTTCATTTCGGCGGATCTGAAAACGGGCGACGCTCAGTCCAACAAGGCAATCACCGAAGGCTTCGGTCTGATCCTGCGGCGCGGGTTCGCCGACGTGCTGCGTCCCGGGGTGACGCCGCTGCTGGCCGGCGCGCTGTTCGGCAATCATGTCTACGGCGAAGCGCGGATGGGCGAGTTGCTGGACGCGATGCAGCGCGGCGGATCGCCGCGCGAAGAGACCGCCGAGGCGTGGTTTTCGCGTTACGTCGGCGAGCTCATGTATCCGGTGCTGTATTGCTATTTCGCGCACGGCGTCATTTTCGAGCCGCACTTGCAGAACGTCGTGATCGGCGTAGCCGAGGGCCAACCGCAACAAGTCTTCCTGCGCGATTTTGAAGGCGTCAAGCTGGTGCAGGAGCGGTTCGGCGCCGAGCAACTGGACGGCATCAGCCCGCGCGCCCGAGAAGCGCTCTGGTACAGCGCCGAGCAGGGCTGGAAACGCATCGCCTACTGCCTGTTCGTCAACAATTTCTGCGAGGCGATCAACCAGATCGGTGCCGGCAGGCCGGCATTGCAAAACCGCCTGTGGGCGGTGGTGCGCCACCATCTGCATGCCTACCAGAGCCAGTACGGCGACGACGTCTCGGCGCGCTGCATCAACGCCCTGCTTAACGGCGAGGCGTTTCCCGGAAAAGCCAACCTGATCAACCGCTTCTTCAAGCGGCCGGATCGCGCCTCCGGCTATCTTCCCGTCAACAATCCGCTCGGCACGCTGGGGGAGAATCCGGCATGGAGTTGAGGCTGGCCGAAGTGTTCGCAAGCCTGCGCTCGGCCCAGGCGCAAGCCGACGCGCCGCTGTGCGCGTATGTCTACGACCTGGCCGCGCTGCGCCGGCATGCCGCGAACCTGGCCGACAGCATGCCGGACGGCTGCGAACTGTTTTACGCGATCAAAGCCAATTCCGATCGGCCGATCCTGCAGACGCTGGCGCCGCTTGTCGCCGGATTCGAGGTCTCGTCGGGTGGCGAACTGGCGTGGGTGCGCGAGCACTTCGCCGAGGTCCCGGTGATTTTCAGCGGCCCCGGCAAGCTGGACCAGGAACTCCGCCAAGCGATCGAACAGGACGTGGATTGCCTGCATGTGGAAAGCCTGCACGAATTGCAGCGGCTGGCAGACATCGCCGGCCGAGCGGGCCGCACGGCACCGGTATCGTTGCGCATCAACCTGACTGTCGACAAGCTTGCCGAAACCGGCCTGATGATGGGCGGCAAGCCGACGCCGTTCGGAATCCCTGCGCAGCAGCTGCGCGAATGCCTGGAATGGCTGCGCGCCCATCCTGAAATCCACCTGCGTGGCTTTCATTTCCACCTGCTGTCGCATCAACTCGACGCCGCCGCCCATCTGCAACTCGTGGCGGCCTATCTTGCGCAGACGCGTCGCTGGTGCGAAGACTATGGCCTGGACATCGACCACATCAATGTCGGCGGCGGCATCGGCGTCAATTACCGCCAGCCCGACCGGCAATTCGACTGGCCGGCGTTCAGCGCGGGGCTGGCCACATTGCTGAGCGAGTGCGGCATGCCGGGCGTAGGCGTACGCTTCGAATTCGGCCGCTATATCACCGCAGCTTGCGGTTACTACGCGATGCAGGTCATCGACATCAAGCGCAGCCACAGCAAGACCTTCGTGGTCGGCCGCGGCGGCACGCACCACTTTCGCACGCCCTATGCGCAAGGTCACAGCCATCCGTTCCACGTGCTTCCGATCGATGCATGGCCGTATCCGTTCCCCCGTCCGGAAGCATCGAACGACACGGTGAGCATCGTGGGCCAGCTGTGCACGCCGAAAGACGTGCTGGCGTTCGATGCCCCGGTCGAATCAGTGCGCTGCAACGACGTGCTGGTGTTTCCCTATGCGGGCGCCTATGCCTGGCACATTTCGCATCACGATTTTTTGCGCCACCCGCACCCCGCGCAATGGTATCTACCCGTGGAGTGACCCCCGCATGCTGCAGACCAATCAACTCAAACGCGCGCTGGCCGACGGAAAGACCGTATTCGGCTTGCTCAATTCGATTCCGTCGCCGCTGCTGGTCGAAATGATCGGCTACGCCGGCTACGATTTCGTCATCCTCGATATGGAACACGTTAGCGTCAATCCGGAAACGCTCGAAAACATGGTGCGGGCGGCCGAGTGCGCCGGGATTACGCCGCTGGTGCGGGTACCCAACGCTACGCCCGAAGCCATCTTGCGGGCGCTGGACTGCGGCGCGCAGGGCATCGTCGTGCCGCACGTGCGCAACGCCGCGGAGGCCGCGCAGGCCGTTGCGGCAAGCCGCTATCACCCGCACGGGACGCGCGGCATCAGCGGCGGCCGCACCACGGGCTTCGGCGCCATCAACCTGCCGGCCTATTTCGAGCGCGCCAATTCGGAAATCATGGTGGTGGCCATGATCGAGGACAGGGAAGGTGTCGACAACCTGGATGCCATCCTGTCTGTCACAGGCATCGACATGGTGCTCGAAGGCGCAATCGATCTGTCGCAGTCCTACGGCGTGCCGGGGCAAGCGCAGCACCCGACCGTACAAGACGCCATCGAGAAGATTGCTGCGGGCTGCCGGCACCGCAATATTCCGTTTTGCGCCATTCCGCGCGATTCCAGCCAGCCGATGACCCGGAAGAAACGCGACGCGCAGGCCTATCTGCTGGGAGATGACCGGGGCGTAAGCTTCCGGGCAATCAAGGCCCACCTGATGACGTTCCGGGAATGACGACACATGACGCAGGCGAGGCCCAGGGCCAAGAAGCGACGCGCCTCTCCGTGGTTCGTCTGTCCCAGAAAAAAGCATTGGAACTGACATCATGAAGCAGACCCCTCCGTTGCCCACGCGAAGCCGCGCCTTCGGACGCCCGCTGCCATGACGGCGCGCAGATTCGTATTCAAGCTGCACCGTTATACCGGGCTGTTTGTCGGGCTGCTGCTGGTGCTGAGCGGCCTGAGCGGCAGCGTGCTGGTGTTTCGGGACGAGATCGAAGTATTTGCCCATCCGGAACTGCTCGTCTCCGCGGCACAAGGCGAGCGTGTGGCTGTAGACGAGATGCTGCAGACGGTGCAGCGCGCGTATCCGGAAGACAGGCCCTTTGCCATCCGCATGCCGCGCACCCCACAGCAGACTTATCTGGTCAAGATGAACACTGCGCACGACCTGTTTGTCTACGTGGATCCCTACAGCGGCAGGATCCTTGGCGCACACCAGCAGGCTGATTCCGTGACTGGATGGATCTCGCTCCTGCACACCGAACTCTTGAGCGGCGAGGCTGGCGAAACGATGCTCGGTATCGGTGGTTTACTGCTGATCGGTCTGTGCGTGACAGGGCTCGTGCTGTGGTGGCCGCGAAACGGAAAGATTTCGCAGGGGTTCAAGATCCAGTGGTACGCCCGCTGGAAAAGGCTGAATTTTGATTTGCATCGCGTATCGGGCCTCTATCTGACGCTGTTTCTTCTGATCACGGCGTTCACTGGTGTCACATTGGTGTTCAACAAGACTGTTACCGGACTCATCGATGCCGTAACCGCAAGCCCAAGCCCGCCGCGCGCGACTCCGCCGCTATCCACCCCGCCCCGGGCAGGGACGCCGGCGCGTTCGCTCGATGCGCTGTTGCATCAGGCCGACCGCGTCCTGCCCGCCGCGACCACATGGATCGGTCTTCCGCAGGCCTCGCAGGCGCCCGTGGTGGTCCGCAAAAAACTGCCGCAGGAATCCCACCCGAACGGGAGAAATTTTGTCTATCTCGATCAATATACGGGCCAGGTGATACAGGTGGAACACGGCTTGACGGCCCCCCTGGGCACACGTATTTCCAACGCGCTTTACCCGATACATATCGGTGCAATAGCGGGAACGCCCACCCGCGTCCTGCAGATTGCGGTCGGTCTGGCGCCGACCCTCCTGTTTGTTACGGGCTTTATGATGTGGAAAAGCCGCAAAAAAGGGAAACCTTTGCATTCGCCCCGGCGCGCCCATTGATCTCGGTAATAAGAACGATTATTATTCGCATTGTTTTAGTTCACCCAGACCTTGCTGCCTGGATGGTCTGAGACACCTTTGCCAGCCACGGGATTCGTTGCGTCCCCTGCCAGCTCTGTTTGGTATTTGAACTGGACACGTCTGGGATGACCGCTTCGCTTTCCGCCACGTTTGCCTTGAAACCCGATCTTGGGGTTGAACCGTCGCGCCCGGCATCGTCGATGTTCGCGCGCTCGCGCATTTCGCCCACCTCGCTCATCGGGGTGGCGTTCGCGCACGCCGGACTGCTTGGCCTGCTGTTGCTCGCGCCCGACACGCCCGAACCAATCGCGCCGCCGCGCCCG
The DNA here is from genome assembly GCA_002257045.1 of Hydrogenophilales bacterium 16-61-112. Lineage (GTDB taxonomy): Bacteria > Pseudomonadota > Gammaproteobacteria > Burkholderiales > Thiobacillaceae > Thiobacillus. Next base: position 77,798 of record NCHD01000024.1, read on the forward strand.
CTGATGATGAGACTGATCGAGACCCCAGTCGAAGAACCCCAGCCGCAACCCAAACCGCAGCCGCCCAAGCCGCAGCCGCCGAAACCGGTGGTCAAGCCGCTGCCGACGCCTGTATTGGCCACCAAGCCGACGCCGGCACCCATCCCGCAGCCCGTGATCGAAGCGACTGAGCCGACACCGGCACCCGAACCCGCGCCTGACGTGTTGCCGCCGCCCACGCCGGTGGCGGAAGCGCCCAAACCGGCGCCGCCGCTTCCCCTAGCGCCCACGCCGCCGCGCCCGGCGGATTACCTGGACAATCCCAAACCACCCTATCCGGCATTGTCGAAACGCCTGGGCGAGGAAGGGACGGTACGCCTCAACATTCTGGTCAACCCGGACGGCAGCGTGGCGCGGCTGGAACTGGCGAGAAGCAGCGGCCATCCGCGCCTCGACCGCTCCGCCATGGACACGGTGCAGTCCAGCTGGAAATTCGAGCCAGCCCGCCAGGGCGGCAGACCGGTGGCCGAGTGGGTCATCGTGCCGATTCAGTTCACCCTCAGGAGTTAAACCATGGAAACCGCCGCAACCCAAACCCAGCTGGGCTTTGCCCACTTTATCGCGCAGGCCGACGGCCTCGCGCACTTCCTGCTCGTCGTGCTGCTGGCGATGTCGGTCATCACCTGGTATCTCATCGTCAGCAAAAGCGTCACCAACTGGCACATGAAAAAACATGCCCAGGCCTTCCTCGCGCGTTTCTGGGACGCGCCCGGCCTCGCATCGGTGGCCAACTACCTGCAGAACCATGGGGTCAACGACCCCTTCTCGCATCTCACCCATCACGGGCTCAAGGCCGCCGAGCAATACCGCAACAAGACCGGCCAGCGCCTGATCGAGTCGGGTTCGGAAGACGAATTCCTCACCCGCGCGCTGCGCCGCGCCATCAACCAGGACACTGCGCGGCTGGAATATGGCCACACCATGCTGGCGTCGATCGCCTCGTCCGCGCCCTTCGTCGGTCTGTTCGGCACGGTGTGGGGCATCTACCACGCGCTGGTCAACATTGGCATGAGCGGATCGGGCAGCCTCGACCAGGTGGCCGGCCCGGTGGGCGAAGCGCTAATCATGACCGCGCTCGGTCTGGCCGTCGCCATCCCCGCTGTGCTGGCCTACAACTTCTTCAACCGCGCCAAGCGGCAGATGCTGTCCGAGGTCGACGGCTTTGCGCATGACCTGTTCGCCTTCATGTCGACCGGCGTGCGCAACAACACCCGCATCGAAAAGGACGCCGCGCAGGTCTACACCGCATCGGCCCAGACCGCGCCTGTCGCAGGGAGCGCGTAATGGCTTTCGGCGGATTGACAAACGAGAGCGGCGACGGCGACAACGCGGAAATCAACATGATTCCGCTGATCGACGTGATGCTGGTGCTGCTGGTCATTTTCATCATCAGCGCGCCGCTGATGAGCCATGCGGTCAAGGTCGACCTGCCGCTGGCCGCCAGCCAGCCGAACACGATCAAGCCGGAGACGATCAATCTGTCGATCAAGGCCGACGGCTCGGTGTTCTGGAACGCCGAGCCGGTTGCCGCCGCAGCCTGGCAGGCGCGCATGGACGCGGCCGCGCAACAAACGCCGCAGCCGGAAATCCACCTGCGCGCCGATGGCGAGCTCGCCTACAAGCACGTCGCGCAAATCATGGCCGACGCGGCGCGCGCCGGACTGACCAAACTGGGGTTTGTCACCGACCCCAGGGCGGCGCGCTAGTCCTCTCTCCCTTTTTTAACCCCGCCAGCCAAGTGCTTTGCTCCGCCAGCCATCCATTGCAAACCAGGAGCAACCCATGTCACACCGTTCAACCTGCCCGCCATCGGGCATCCTGCGCCAGTTACTGGCGCGCCTGCACCCCGCCACTGCGCCTGCTGCGGCTTCGCTGGCTTTCATGATGCTGGCTCCCGGCGCGCTGCTGGCGCAAAGCGCACCCGCAACGAAACCCGCACAAAGCACCGCAAGCGAAACCACGCTGCCCACGGTCAAGGTCGAAGACAGCGCCGACCCGATGGCGGTCAACAACGGCTACCAGGCCACTGAAACCCGCGTCGGCAAGATCAAGCAGGATCCGCATGATGTAGCGCAGGCCATCACCACGGTGACCCACCAGTTGATGAAGGAGCAGCAGGTCGGTTCCCTGCGTGAAGCGCTGCGCAACGTCTCCGGCCTCACCTTCAACGCGGCCGAAGGCGGCCGTTCCGGCGACAACATGATGCTGCGCGGCTTCTATACCTTTGGCGACCTCTACCTCGACGGCGTGCGCGACACCGCGCAGTACAACCGCGAGACTTTCTTTCTCGAACAGGTCGACGTCCTGCGCGGCTCCGCCTCGATGCTGTTCGGCCGCGGCCAGGCCGGCGGCGTCATCAACCTCGTGTCCAAGACCCCCAAGCGCGCCGACGCCTATTCGCTCACTGGCAGCGTCGGCACCGAGAGTTACACCGAAGTCACTGCCGACCTCAACAAGCGCCTGGGCGAGAACAGCGCCATCCGCGTCAACCTGATGAAGCGCGACGAAGGCAGCTGGCGTTCCAACCCGGCGAGCGGCGCCGAACCGGAAGTTCATCGCAGCGGCGCGCAGGTCAGCCTGTCGCTCGGCATGCAGACCGATGACGAATTCAATTTCTCGCACGTTTACATGCGCAACCGCGACATTCCCGACTACGGCTTTCCGTTCGACGTCACCACCCGCAGCCCCTCCACCGCGTTCTCGCCCGACACCTTCTGGGGCATCGACGCCAACTTCGACGACAGCGATGTCAGCATCACGACCGGCACCTGGACTCACGCGTTCTCTCCGACCAGCGAACTGCGCACCACCGTGCGCTACGGCGATTACGAGCGCAGCTACTGGGCGCGTACGCCGAACGCCACGCAGGCGCCCAATGCCAACGGCACGATCGTCAGCGGCGCCAACTACAACGCCGGTCCCACGCGTTCGCTCGATTACGAGACGCTGACCGTGCAGTCCGACTTCAACACCCAGTTCCGCGCGCTCGGCATGAAACACGAATGGGTCAGCGGCGTGGAATACCTGCACGAAGACAGCCACCGCGCCGGACTGCTCAACCTGAGCGGCGGCAACGCCGTGGCCAGCAACCCGCCGCCGGCGTTCCAGCCCTATGTCGAAGGCACGACCGGACTGAACAACTTCACCGGCGATTCCTACGCGCTTTACGTTCAGGACACGGTCGAGTTCATCCCCTTCTGGAAGGCCACGCTGGGCGTCCGCCGTGACCAACTCGACGCCGAATATTCCAGCGCCACCTCGCCCAAGCTCAGTTACGGCGAGTGGAGCACGCGCGCCGCGCTGTCGTACCAGCCTACCGAAACCGCGCACTACTATGTCGGCTACAGCGATTCGTTCAGCCCCACCGCCGACCTCTACCAGCTGACGCTCGAACCGCAGCCGGCCGAAACCAGCCAGGTGCTCGAAGTGGGCGCGAAATGGATGCTGTTCGAGGGCGACCTCAGCTTCCGCACCGCGCTCTACCGCGCGATCAAGCACTGGGAGCGCAACACCGACCTCGAATCGACCGCCGCGATCCTGACCAAGAAACGCCGCACCGACGGCATCGAATTCGAAGCGGCAGGCCGCATCACGCCGAACTGGGAAGTGTTCTCTGGCCTCGCGCTGATGGACGCCGAAATCCTTGAAGTCGCCGTGCAGTCCAACGGCACCGCCGCCGACCCGCGCTACGCCGGCAAGCGACCGCGCAACACGCCTGCGTATACCTTCAACCTGTGGAGTACCTACGCGCTCGGCGGCGGCTGGAAGCTCGGCGGCGGAGTCGAGGTCAAGGGCGAGCGCTACGGCTACAACCCGAGCAACAGCAACCCGGCGCAGTACCCCACCCTGCCCGGCAGCAGCGAATTCCATCCCAACACCGCGCCGTCGTACGACCGCTGGGATGCGATGGTCAGCTACGAGCAAAAGGACTGGTCGGTACGCCTCAACGTCAAGAACGTGTTCGACGAGGTGTACTACGACGCGATCTACGACAACGGTCCGTTCAGCGTGCCGGGCACCGGCCGCCAGTTCATTCTCACCAGCGAGCTGACGTTCTAAACCAGCCCTTCCCCGCCGTCATTGGCGGGGTGGCGGCATGCCAGGCAACGGGCAGTGCCGCTACCCCGACAGGAGACCTCATGCTTTTGCACATCCCCAACGTACTCGACGCTGCCACGCTGACCCGCTGCACCGCCCTGCTCAAGCAGGCCGACTGGACCAACGGCCGCGCCACCGCGGGCACCCAGGCCGCCAGGGTGAAAAACAACCTGCAGCTGCCGGAGGCCAGCCCGGTGGCGCTGCAGCTGCGCGCCATCGTGCTGGAAGCGCTGTCGAAAAACGCGCCATTCTTCAGCGCCGCGCTGCCCCGGCGCATCTACCCGCCGCTGTTCAACCGCTACGGCGGCGAAGCCAATGCGTTCGGCAACCATGTCGACAACGCGATCCGCACCCACCCCGCCAGCGCGCAACACGTGCGCACCGACCTGTCCTTTACCCTGTTCCTGAACAACCCAGCCGACTACGGCGGTGGCGAACTGGTCATCGAGGACGGCATGGGCGGCCGCGCCGTCAAGCTGCCGGCGGGCGACCTGATCCTCTATCCATCCTACAGCGTGCACCGCGTCGAACCGGTGACCCGCGGCGCGCGGCTGGCGTGCTTCAGCTGGCTCGAAAGCATGGTGCGCGAACCGCAGCAACGCACGCTGCTGCACGAGCTCGACACCAGCATCGTCGCACTGCGCGGCGAGCAGGGCGAAAGCGAGACAGCGGTGCGGCTGACCAGCTGCTATCACAACCTGATGCGGATGTGGGCGACGGTGTAGCGCCCTTCTGAAGAGAGCCTGGGCTTTTCCGCCACGCGGCTAGCCGACGATACGCCCAGCCGCCGTTTCATCCGACCACTCCTGCGCGGGATCGAGCCTGCTCCCTGCCAGCACGCTTCATCTCCCGAACGATCACATACGCACGGTGCGCGCTGCCTGCCGCTTGGCCCGCTTACATTTGTTCGCCTGCTCAGTTGCGGCGCCCAGCACTCGGTCAATCATGCGCCACGACTTATTGATTGACTTTGCTAATGCGAATTATTATCATTCCTGTAATTGTTTCATGCGCTGCCAGCGCCTCCGGCGGCATGAAAATCGCCTGCCCATGCAGCCGCGCCAGCCAGGCACAACGTCTGGCCCACCTTGACGAACCGAACAGGACACGCCCGAAATGACGCCCTCACCCACTCCAGCATTGACCCCTCACGGCACGCCGGCTGCCACGCAGGGTCAATGCGCCCGTTCCGTCCGTCCGGTGCCGTGCGCGCCCGTTTTTGCCATGCAGTCCCCCGCAGCCAGCCAGTCCGATGGATCAGCCAGCCAGTTCGCCCCAACTCATCTGATCTCTGGAACACCTTCATGAAAATCCGCTTGCTTGCTGCTGCCCTTCCCCTCGCCTTCGCGGCGATGTCCGCCCCGATTGCCCACGCTGATGAAAACCTCTTCGGTTACGTCAAAGGCTCGGAAACCCTGCCCGAGGATGCTTCGGAAGCCTATGTCTGGCTGACCCACCGTTTCGACAAGGGCCAGGGTGAATACAGCGCCTACGATTCCAAGCTCGAATACGAATACGGCGTAACCTCGCGCTTTACCGCTGCCGCGGCTCTGATGGGCCAGTCGATCGACACCAGCGGGCTGGTGATCAACGGCTATCTGCCGGGCGCGGAGTCCTACGGTTTCAAGCTGTCGGGGATCGAGCTCAAGGGCAAATACAACTTCCTCTCCGCCGCCATGGACCCGGTCGGCCTGTCGCAGCTGGTTGCCGTCGCCAACGCCGGCCTCGAAGGCACCTACGCCAAGCGCGACCCGCTCGACGCCGCCACCCAGGCCAGCGCAGACAGCGCGATGCAGGCGCTCACGGGCGACCCTGGCGCAACGTTCGAATGGCCGACCGAACCCGAAATGGAACTCGAAGTCACGTTCGGCGCGGGCGTGTCTTACCGCTTCGCGCCCAACTGGTCCATCGGCGCTGAAACGCAGTACCAGACCGAGTTCGAGACCGAGGTCGGGCAGGAACGCTACAGCTGGTTTGCCGGCCCCACGCTGCACTACGGCAGCGAAAAATGGTGGGCGACACTGACCTGGTTCGAGCAGCTCAAGGGCGGCAAAGAGCAGTACATCAACCAGGCCGACGGCAACCTGCACCTGATCGAAAAAACCGAGCATGAAGTGCGTCTGAAACTCGGCTACAACTTCTGAGGAACCCTGCCATGTCCCACGCTCCCGCCTGGTTGATCGTCCCCGCCCTGATCGCCCCTGCCGTCGCGGTCAGCCCCGCCTATGCGGTGCAGTACATGACGACCGAAGCGGCACAAAAGCAGTTGTTTCCCGAGGCGAGCGGCTTCGTGTCGCACCCCATCAAGCTCACCGCGGCGCAGAAGGATCGCGTCGAAGCAGCCGCCAAGGTGCGGATGCGCTATCCCGAGCAACCGGTGTGGCAGGTGATGGCTGACGGCAAGCCCGCAGGCTGGTTCGTGCTGGACGAGGTCTACGGCAAGCACGAATTCATCACCTACGCCGTTGCGCTCGACGCCACCGGCGCGGTGCGCGGTGGACAACGACATCCAGAACATCAGCGGCGCGACCCTGTCGTGCAAGCACATCGCCGAGGGCGTGCGGCGCGTGCTGGCAATCCATGCGGTCGCGCTGAAATGATGGTGCGACGCGCGCAGCCCTGGCTTGGCACGCTGGTCGAGATCGCCGCCGAAGGCACCGACTCCGCCACGCTCAACGCCGCGATACAGCGTGCGTTCGAGCGTGTCGCCGTCGTCCACGCGACGATGAGCTTCCAGAGTGCCGATTCGGCACTGACGCACGTCAACCAGAGGGCGCAAACCGGATGGGTCGCGCTGTCGCCCGATCTTGCCGCTGTGTTCGCCGCCGCGCTCGGATTCGCCCGCGCGAGCGACGGTCTGTTCGACCCCAGCGTGGCTGGCTGGCTGGTCGCATCGGGCCAGTTACCGCGCCACCCGGACTTTCCTGACGCGCCACGGACGGACTGGCGCGCCATCGAACTCGACGGCGACCGCGTGCGCTTTGTCGCGTCGCTGCTCGTCGATCTGTCCGGCATCGCCAAGGGCTACGCTGTCGATGGCGCGCTAGCCAGCCTGCGTACCGACGGCGTGCACGCGGCGACGGTCAACGCCGGCGGCGACCTCGCGCATTTCGGCGAGCCCGCCCTGCCGGTTCGCGTCCGGTTGCCGCACGCGCCTACCCGCACCGTACAGCTGGCCGCGCTGCGCGACGGCGCGGCCGCCACCTCGGCGAGCTATTTCCAGCCGGACGCGTTGCGCCATCCGGCCAGAGGACACCGCCTGTGCACCCACGCCAGCGTCACCGTTCTCGCCGCCGACTGCATGACGGCCGACGCGCTGACCAAGGTCGTCGCCGCCGACGCCACGCGCGCACAGCGTGTGCTCGCGGCTTACGCTGCGCACGCCGTCGTCCTCGACGGCAAGCGTGCCAGCCGTTGCGACGCCGACGGCTGGCACGACCTACCTCTGGAGCAGGCCGCATGAGCGCGCCGATCATCCGCCTCGGCCATCGCCACAAGCGCCTCGCCTACGCGACGTTCTCCCTGCTGTGGGTGAGCGGTGCGCTGTGGCTCGCGTTCCATTATTTCCTCGGCGTCGAGGGCGATTTCGGCCCCGAACCGAACCCGCTGGAAAAATGGTGGCTGCGCCTGCACGGGCTGGCGGCGATGCTCGCGCTGGTCGCGCTCGGCTCGCTGCTCACCAACCATGTCCGGCTCGCCTGGCAGCGCAACAAGAACCGCCGCAGCGGCCTGCCCATGCTCGCGCTCACCGCTTGGCTCGCCGCCACCGGCTACGCGCTCTACTACTTTTCGAGCGACGCCAACGCCGCCTGGCTGCCGCTCCTGCACTGGACGGTCGGTCTGGCGGTTCCGCTGGCGCTGACCCTACACATCCTCGCCGGACGCCAGCGCGCACCAGGCTCACACACGCGCACGCAGCGCAGGAAAAAACCTGTCTTGCACCTTGTCGCCCAGCCCCCTGTTTCCGCCAGCCAGAAAGCCCGTCCGTGAACCCGACTGCCAGCACCCTCGATCATTCGACCGATTTCCAGCCTTACCGTATCGAGGCGGTCCGTCCGCCCGAACAGGCGTTGGAGTGGGGCGAATGGCTGCGCGAACTCGGCTTCATTCCGGGCGAGCAAGTGATGCTGATGGCGCGCGCCCCAGGCGGCGACCCGCTGGTGGTGCGCGTCGGCTCGTCCACCTTCGCCTTGCGCCGCGCCGAGGCGGCATGCATCGAGGTCTCGCCGCTGGAAAAAGTGGCTGCATCCGCATGAGCGCCTGTCACGGAGCGAGCCGCGCCCAGGGCAAACCAGCCGTCGTCCACCTGCATCGCGGCGGGCCGTTGATCGCGCTGGTGGGCAACCCCAACTGCGGCAAAACCGCGCTGTTCAACGTGCTGACGGGCAGCCGGCAAAAGGTGGCGAATTACGCAGGCGTCACCGTCGAGCGCAAGGAAGGCCGCTATCTCACGGCGGCCGGCAAAGCGCTGCGCGTGCTCGACCTGCCCGGCACCTACAGCCTCAACCCGCGCTCGCCGGACGAGAAGGTGACGGTCGATGTGCTGATGGGCCGTGCGCGCGGCGAGAAACGCCCCGACCGCGTGATCTGCGTGGTCGACGCCACCAACCTGCGGCGCAACCTGCGCCTCGTACTCGCGGTGAAACGTCTCGGCCTGCCCTGCGTCGTCGCGCTCAACATGACCGACCTGGCGGCGCGCCGCGGCATCCATGTGGATGCGGACACGCTGTCGCTTGAACTCGGCGTGCAGGTGGTCAAGACCGTCGCAGTGAGGAAAGACGGCGCAGGCGATCTGCGCGCGCTGCTCGATGCACCCGCTGATGCCTGGCGCGACGCGCCCGTGCATCTGCTGGCGCAGGAAGCTGGCCGTACTGTCACGGTCGAAGCCGACCACGACACGGTGCAACGCATTCTCGCCCGCCTCGATCTCGATACCCACGTGCCGCACACATTGTCGGACCGCATCGACCGCGTGGTGCTGCATCCCGTGTTCGGCATGGCCTTGCTGCTCGCGGTGCTGTTCCTCATGTTCCAGGCGGTGTTCGCGTGGGCCGAAGCGCCAATGGGCTGGGTTGAAGCCGCCACCGCGTGGGCCGCCGACGCCGTCACCGCCGCACTGCCCGGCGGTTGGGTGCAGAGCCTGCTGGTCGACGGGATGATTGCCGGCGCGGGCGGCGTGCTGGTGTTCCTGCCGCAGATCCTCATCCTCTTCTTCTTCATCCTGGTGCTCGAAGAATCCGGCTACCTGCCGCGCGCCGCCTTCCTGCTCGACCGCATGATGGGCAGCGTCGGCCTGTCGGGACGTTCGTTCATCCCATTGCTGTCTTCTTTCGCCTGTGCGATTCCCGGCATCATGGCCGCGCGCACCATCGCCAGTCCGCGCGACCGTCTCGTCACCATCATGATCGCGCCGCTGATGACCTGCTCGGCGCGCCTGCCAGTGTATGCGCTGTTGATCGGCGCCTTTATTCCCAAGCGCGACGTGGCCGGCCTGTTCGAGTTGCAGGGGCTGGTCATGTTCGGTCTTTACGTCGCCGGCACCGTCAGTGCGATGGGCATCGCCTGGCTGGCCAAGCGCCTCACCAGCCGTGGCCTGCCGCGTCCACTCATGATGGAACTGCCGACCTATCACTGGCCGAACCCGCGCAACATCGCCATCGGCTTGTGGCAGCGCGCGGAAATTTTCCTCAAGCGCGTCGGCGGGATCATCCTCGCGCTCACCCTCGTCATGTGGTTCCTCGCCAGCTTCCCAGCGCCGCCCACCGGCGCGACCGGCCCGGCGATCGAATACAGCTTCGCCGGTACGCTCGGCCGCGGGCTCGCCACGATCTTCGAACCGATCGGCTTCAACTGGCAGATCAGTGTGGCGCTGGTGCCCGGCATGGCCGCGCGCGAAGTCGCGGTCAGCGCGCTCGGCACCGTCTACGCCCTGTCCGCCACGGGCGACGACACCGCACGGGCCTTGACGCCGCTGATTGCGCATAGCTGGAGCCTCGCCACCGCGCTGTCGCTGCTGACCTGGTTTATCTTCGCGCCGCAGTGCCTGTCGACGCTCGCCACCGTCAAGCGCGAAACCGGCGGCTGGAAGTGGACGCTCGTCATGGCCGGCTATCTGTTCGGCCTGGCCTGGCTTGCGTGCTTCGGCGTCTATCGCGCGGCCGTCGCCGCAGGCTGGGGTTAGACGCCCCACCCATACAACTTTCCTAACAGCCAGCCACGGACTTCTCCCAGCCAGCCAGTATTTCCACCTGTCCAGGAGTAGTCATGAAACATCCGTTCGTTCGTACCGCGCTCGCCGCGGCCATGTTGTCCGCCTTAAGTCTGCCAGCGCTGGCCGACGCCGACGTGGAGGCCCGGCTAAAAGCGATGGAAGCGCGTTTGAACGCAGTCGAAAGTGAAAATCAGGCACTGAAAAACCAGCTCAAGGCAACCGACGAGAAAACCGCGGCCGCCAGCGCGCAGATCGAGAAGGTCGCCACTGCCACGTCGTCCGAAAAATCATCCTGGGCAGAAAACACCCAGCTCGGTGGCTACGGCGAACTGCATTACAACAATCTCGACGGCGAAGGCGGCGCGTCCGACAAGGACGAAATCGACTTCCACCGCTTCGTGCTGTTCTTCGGCCACCAGTTCACTGATCGCATCCGTTTCTTCTCCGAACTGGAAGTCGAGCACAGCTTCTTCAGCGCCAGCAGCGGCAAAGGCGAGATCGAGATCGAACAGGCCTATCTCGAATTCGACCTCAACGCCAACCATCGTGCCAAGGCCGGCCTGTTCCTGCTGCCGGTCGGCATCCTCAACGAAACTCACGAGCCGCCGGTGTTCTACGGCGTCGAGCGCAACCCGGTCGAGGCTGCGATCATCCCGTCCACCTGGTGGGCGGGCGGCATCGGCCTGTCGGGCAATCTCGGTGCGGGCTTCGGCTACGACCTCGCCGTGCATGAGGGCCTCAACACCAATGCCGGCGCAAGCTATGCCGTGCGCAGCGGTCGCCAGAAGACCAGCGAAGCCCGCGCCACCGACCTCGCCACCACCGCGCGCCTGAGCTGGACCGGCGTCCCCGGCCTCACCCTTGCCGGCAGCTTTCAGCACCAGACCGATATCACCCAGGGACTGGACCCGACCGCCGGCAGCGCCAATCTTTTCGAGGCGCATGGCGTCTTCAACCGCGGTCCGTTCGGCCTGAAAGCGCTTTACGCGCGCTGGGATCTGGATGGCAGCGGCCCGGCCGCCGTCGGTGCCGACGAGCAGATGGGCTGGTACGTCGAACCCGCGTTCCGCCTCAACGAACGATGGGGCGTGTTCGCGCGCTACAACGCGTGGGACAACCGCGCCGGCATCAGCGGCAACACCGGGAAACAGCAAACCAATTTCGGCGTGAACTTCTGGCCGCATTCCGACGTGGTGCTGAAAGCCGACTACCAGACCCAGGACAACGACGACGACAAAAACCAGAACGGATTCAACCTGGGCGTCGGCTACCAGTTCTGATGACGGGCGCGCCTGCCGTATCGCATCGCGCGCACGCTTCGCCGGCCGCGTCTACCGGACGTCCGGCGTGGCACGCGGCAGGGTGCTTCCGCCATCGGAAAAATAACTGATGCGCGTGCGCGGATCGAGATAATCCAGCACGGCCTTGCACAACTCCTGCGGACGCAGGGTTTTCGTCACCGCCAGCGTGTTTTCCACGCTCAAGTCCAGCCACAAGGCTTCGTCCTTGGGCACGTCCGGGTCGTAGATCAAGACTGAAGGCTGCAGCAGGTTCTGCGGATTCACGCTCATCACCAGGCCCGTCTGGCCGTTGCTCAACTGCACCACGCTGCCCGGCGGATACACTCCCATGCTGCGGACAAACAGCTGCATCAACTCGGGGTCGAACTTGCCCTGGTCATACTTGAACATGAAGGACAGCGCCTCGGCGGGCGTCATCGACTCTGCCGGATTGATCGCATTGCAGTAGTTATCGAAAGTGTTGGTGATGGCGGCGATGCGCGCCAGGCGGCCGATCTGGTGGGCCTTGAGCTTGCCCGGAAAGCCGCTGCCATCGAGCATTTCATGATGCTTCGCCACCACCTCCAGCGCAGCGCTGCCGACGCCAGGCAGCTGCTGCAGCATCTCCAGGCCATAGGCCACGTGCATCTGGTAGAAATTTCGTTCGGCCGTGGTCCAGGGAGCCTTCTTCAGGCGAATCTGGCTCGGCACTTTTTCCTTGCCCTGGTCGTGCAGCAGTGTGCCCAGACCGAGCGCCCGCATCGCTGCCGCATCCAGTCCGGCCTCCCGACCCACGATCAGCGCCAGCACAGTGACGTTGAGCGCGTGGAAATACTGGCCTTCATCACCGGACTTGGCATTTATCAGATGCAACACCACATCCTTGTTGTTCAGCATCGAGTCGACCATGCCGGACACCAGCACATGTGCCTGCTGCAGCGATTCTTCCGGACGTGAAAACAGATTGCGCAACAGCGACTGAACCGTCGTCATGCTGGTGCAAAACGTCTTGTCGCAGCGCGCCATGGCTTCGCGCTGAACAGCCAGTTTTTCGCGGCGCGCCTGCTTCGCCGCCCACATCGCCTCGACTTCAGGGTCGACCGGGCGGGGGGAGGATGCGGCTTTGACGGCGAGGGGTGAAGGCGGCAGCGGCAACTGGTCGCTCTTTGACGGGTCGTAAAGCACGTGCGCCATTCCCAGGGAGCGCAGCACCTGCACCTGTTTTTCGTTGCGTATCCTGAAGCTGCTAAACAGGAAAGGATGATCCGTCCAGCCTTCCAGATGGATATACAGCCCGACCCTGAGCTGCTCGACGCCGATGCGTTGTTCCAGTCCGCTCACTGCTCATATGCTTTCTGTTGATTGCCGACCTGCAATGTCGGGCGGCAGTTCAATCTGCCGCCAGTCCCCGTGTCAGCAGTTCCGTGACCAGCTCGGTCATGCCGAGCTGGCGCTCGGCGGCCAGATCCTGCAGCTGCTTGACCAGCTGGCTATCGAGCTTGGTGGCAAACGCGACCAGGCCCTGCGCCTGTTCGAGCTTGCGCTGCTCGCGGCGTGAGGTCTTGGGGGCCGCCGCGCTGCCGAAGCGGTCCGGCGTGCCGGCCTGCTTCATCTTGCCGCTGATTTTCAATTCTTCGTTGCGATCGAGATCGGCTTTTTTCATGGGGTACAACAGGCGCAAGCATAAGGGATGCAGCGATGTTCAGCGAAATTCCGGCGTGAATCCGCAAGTCCGGCTGCACTTGAAACACGGCATTCCTGGCCTATTTTGTAAAGGCATCATCACCAAAGGAGACCATCATGTTGCACACCTCAACCGACATCAACAAACTGGTTGGCGAGCCGGCAACCCACCCGGATTTTCCCTACGCCCCGCTGGACTGGACACCCGAAGCGGCCCAGAAAGCGGCGCGTGAGGAGAAACTTGAGTTGACCGACGCGCACTGGGAGGTCGTTCGCGCGCTGCAGAACTATTACACGCACCACGACGAGGCCAGCGTGATCAGCCTGCGCGAACTGCATGACGCGCTGGATGAACACTTCCACCTGCAAGGCGGCCTGAAATATCTCTACACCCTGTTTCCGGGTGGCCCCATCGCGCAGAGCTGCCGTCTGGCGGGACTGAAAGCGCCGTTCATGGCCAGCGACCCCAGTTTTGGCAGCGTCGCCTGAGCGTTAGCAGACGTCCCTTTCCGCATCAGGGAAGGCCGATTGTGCGCGGCAAGAACGCCAAATCAGGTCTGAGGGATCAGTTCAACGCGGGTTGCCGCGCTGCGCAGTTCGACCTCGAACCAGAGTTCGCAATACTCCGGTTGCGACTCCAGTGGAGTCGGGTCATCCGCACAACTGCACCCGCTTAACAGTCCGGCGTAGAAAATCCCGGCTTTCACCCGCAAGCCATCAGCCGTCACGCTGGCGCCAATCACCATCACGCTGATGGGTTCGTCGGCTACCGCGCTCGTCCCGGTCAGCCCCTGCTGCAAGGGCAGCAGAGTGGGGTCGAGTTGCTCGACCTCCTGCTTGAACATTCCACCAAATCCGGGCGTATCCCAAGCTGCGAGCGCTTGCGGCAAGCTAAAGCGGGCGGCAAAAACAGACATCTTGAAACCCCTTTACTGATAAAGCCGTCCGGCATGCCTGAGCCAGCCATCCGGATGGCGCGCCTGCGGATCGTGATGCGTCCAGTGAATCACACCCCCTTTCGATGTCCACTCATACTCGCCTGAAAAGGCGATGACATCGCCCGCACGCAGCGCATCGACACGCGGTGCAAGGTCAATGTTGTGCGCGACCAGCACCGTCAGGCCGGACTCCAGCCGCACGATGAAACGCTGATGGCGGCTGCCATTGTTGTCATCCGCCAGCAGCTTGACCACGGCGCCCTGCCCTTCGACCTGCAGGTTGCCTCGCCGGCCGGCAAACGCCTCGTCGATCGCGGTGTTGCCGCTTTGGGCGGCTGCGGCCGACATGCCCGAGCGGGCGGCCGTCGCGGGTCGATCGCTTGTGTCCGGAACGGACACGAATGAAAAAAAGGCAGCGACGGCGAGCGCTGCGATCAGGACAAGTTTGTTCATGTCATATCAGTCCAACGCCGGCAATCAGCGCGCGCGGGCGGCTCAGCCAGCCAGTCCACGGGTGAGCAAATCGGCAACCGTCTCGTTGATCCCGGTCTGACGTGTCTCAGCTAGGGCATGGATCTGTTTCACCAGTTCGCTGTCGAGCTTGACCGCGAACGCGACCATACCCAGCTGCTGCTCCTGTTTGCGCTGATCGCGGCGCGACAGTGCCGCGGTGGCGGCGCTGCCAAAACGATCCGGCGTGCCCGCCTGTTTCATCTGGCCGCTGATTTTCAGGCCTTCGTTTTTGTACAAGTCGGTTTTCTTCATGATTTTCCTGAAATGGCGCGCGCAGTGCGGTTTACAGCCGGTGCACCGGCCAAATGGCCTCGGTTTTTGCACACGACACACGACAGCATAACGGAGAAGCCCGTCAAGTCAGGGCGCACAGTACCTGAAGGATCACCGCGAGTCGCCCATGTGAGGTATTGTCTATGACCCCATCGAAAGGAGCCGGCAATTGAAACCCAACTATTCGTACGAAAAGCGCCAGAGAGAACTGGAAAAAAAGAAAAAGAAAGCGGAAAAAGAACACAAGAAAGCCACGCACAACGAAGCCCCGCCCGAGGCTGAAGCAGACGTCCTGCCCGAACCCCCGGCCGACCCGACTTAAGTTCAACTCCTCATTTCATTTTCGACGCCAGCTTCACGGTTTCCCCGGCCACCATGAATGCACCATTGCCCCGGTGGTGCAAGGTTCGCGGGTTCTTCAGCGACGGATCGAGCCACGCCTTGACCGCTTCCAGAATGAACAGGTTGTACTGATTCACCATCCGGGTGTCCGTCACCCGGCACTCGATGCTGGCATAGCATTCCTTGATCAGCGGCGCGGCAACGCTCCCGGCCGCAACCGGCGTCAGGCCGTACGATTCAAACTTGTCGACCGATCGTCCCGAGGTATTGCCGCAGCCCACAACGGCATCGGCAAGCGCCAGCGTCGGAATGTTGATCACGCATTCCCGGCTGGCTTTCAACAACTCGAATGAGTCATTGCGGCCACTGATGACCGCTGCCAGCAGCGGCGGCGCAAACTCCATCAGCGTGTGCCATGACTGCGTCATGATATTCGCCCGCCCCTTGCTGGCCGTCGTGATGAGGACTACCGGACCCGGTTCCAGCAAGCCATAAACCTTGGAAAGCGGACAGGATTTCTTGCTCATATCGACCTCCGGACAGACCGTGCACACCCCCCACCCGAGCGGCCAGCCGCCCGTCCCGCTCAGTTCCTGGAAGGCGGCAGGCTGACGAAAACAGCGCCGCCTTCTTTCTTGTCCACCACCAGCGCGCCATTTTTATGCGCGTCGTCGAGAATTTTGCCAAACGCGCTATAGCCGTATTCAGACTCGCTGAAACCCGGCCGGATTCGCTTGATGGTGCTCTTGATCAATGACGCCGAAATAGCGCCTTCGCCACCGCGCTCGGCCACCAGTTGGTCCACGGTGCTGACCACGATTTCGATCGCAAGCGATTTCTTGTCTTCCGCGCTGGGCCCGGGCTTGGCCACGCGCGGTGACTTGTCGCCAGCAGCGACGGCCTCCACCACCGGACGGGCCCTGCGCCGGGCCGGACTCGCGATCTTGACTGCCTCGACGGCAGCCTCCAGCACCGGCGGCGCGATCGTTGCGCGGGGTTTTGCCGGCGACTTGGGCGGGGCCTTGACCGCTGCGGGCTTCGGCTGCGGAGCTCTGATCGGCACCAGGTCTTCATAAAAAATGAACTCGTCGCAGTTGCCGATCAGCAGCGACGATGCCGATCCGCGTACGCCAATGCCGATCACGCTCTTGCCGTTTTCCTTGAGCTTGGAAATCAGCGGGGAAAAGTCGGAGTCCCCGCTGATGATCACGAAGGTATCAATATGCGTCTTGGTGTAGCAGAGGTCGAGCGCATCGACCACCATGCGGATGTCCGCCGAATTCTTGCCAGATTGCCGCACGTGCGGAATCTCGATCAGCTCAAAAGCCGCCTCGTGCATGTCGCGCTTGTATTCCTTGTAACGATCCCAGTCGCAATAAGCCTTCTTCACCACGATACTGCCCTTGAGCAGCATCCGTTCAAGCACGGGGCGAATCTTGAAATCCGGGTAATTGCCTTCTTTCAGGCCGATTGCCACGTTCTCAAAATCGCAAAAAACGGCAATGTGATGGGTATCGGGTGTAGCCATGTAATGTCTCCCTGGTTTTTTTACTTTAGCCTGTACAGGGCCGTTCTGGATTTACGAAAACCCTCAAACGCTGCGGTCCTGCTCTTGCAAATGCTGCCATAAATAAAGAAAAGGCGGCGGTCGCCCGCCCCTCATTCCTGATTTACATACTGCGCATTACGATGGCTGATGCATCCGTCCGTGGTAACCGTGATGGCTGTGCCCCCCATGCCGCGGCCCAAAAGCGCCATCGTCTCGCTGTCAAATACGGCTTGCGGCGCCGGCGTCAGGCCGACCGCATTGGCGCAACGACCTGGTGCGCATGACACGTGTTGGCTCGTGCGAGCATCGCGTCGACCCATTGCGGGGTGTTCATTTTGGCGTGAGCCTCGCGCATCGCCTTGCGGTCTGCCCCCCTGCGGATGCAACTGGACTTTATTGGCGTCGGTGAACATCTGCCAGGCGGCAATCTAAGCGGGCGCGAGTTCAGTTTCTCCTTCACGGCCGCCATGCGCGCATCCCGGCTTTCGTCCATTTTGGCCTGCATTGCCTGGCTGAGGCACATCTCGCAGCCGGGCTTGCCATCGGCGGCGCCGTTCATTGCAAAAGCGGACGCGGCAAACACTCCGCTCCCAACGATCAAGGCAGCCTCGCCAGGTTCAGTTTTGTGGCGTGGTGTGCGGCGTGCGCACGAATGCCTGACGATCGAAGCCCAGCGCTTCGGCACGCGCCAGCAAGCGTTCGAGCGTGGCCGGATCAAGCGACGTGTCGCGCGCCAGAACCCATGCGTACTTTCGGCTCGGTTCGCCGACCAGCGCCCAGCGGTAGTCCGGGTCAAGTTCGAGTATCCAGTAGTCGCCGTAAAACGGGCGAAAGAAACTCACCCGCAGCTTCGCGCCAAGGCTGCCTTCTACAACCTGGGCGACACCGTCTGCCTGCTCGGTTTTACCGTCGGCCGTGTGGCACTGGTTCGTCACCGAGACAGCTTCGCCATCCGGCCGATACAGCGCCCGGGTATCGGCCACGCACCTCGCCTGAAAGCGGTTCGGCAACATGGCAATCTCATACCAGGTGCCGTAGTAGCGGTTCAGGTCAACGCTTTGTACCGTCGGCAGCGGCGGGTGGGACGAGATTGCGCAGGCGGACAGCAACGTGAGCGACAACAGCCCCAGAACAGCGTGTGCAGGTTTCAAAATCGACATGGAATTGCCTCGTGGTCAGGAAAGGGCAAACCGCCCAGGCTTAACGGCAGTATTGCTGCTGCATTTTCTGCACGCGTTTCATCTTTTCGGTATCCATCTTGAACGCCCCACCTGCGCCCATGCCCGGCATGCTCACCAAACCATGCGACTGCCCCGGCTTGCATGACCCAAGCCACTGCCACTCATGGTCGAGTCCATCGTCGTGACCCCCTCCATCGGCGGCGTAAAGCGGGATGTGCTCTCCATCCGGTAGACGGTGCTCATGTTGCCGCTGATTGTCATGTGACGGGTCACCGTGCTGCCTTCGTGGATGCACACCGAATCGACCAGGGTCTTGTTTCCGCTTCGGCGGACGTCCATTTTTGAACAGCGCTGTTTGACCTCCCGACTGTCGCTCGGGTCGGCCGTCAGGTCGTCCTTGCGCTGCTCGATACATATCTGCATCGTCATCGGACTGGGCATTGTTTGCTCCCCTGCCCGGGTTTCCGACTTGATTTCCCCCAGCCCCGACTTGCGCAGCGGCATGTAGACGGCGTAATCGGCTAAAGGCACCGCCACTCCAACAGCAAAGGCATTCGGTCGCTGCCGCGAGCTTGGCGCGCAGCGACGCAATCACCGGCTCGGCATATTCCTGCATCTCGGGCGGCATCACCTCAAACAGATACTCCACTTCGTCCAGCGCGGCTTCAATTTCCGCACGCCGCACCAGGCCAGGCATGACGCGCGCAATCTCGCGCAGAGTGCAATACGGGGTCATTTCACTCATGGCCATCGGCTTCTCGATTCGGGATGCAAGACCACATCCGACTCGCTATCCGGACATTGGATCTTGCCGGTAAATCTCAGCCGGTTTTTTTGTTGCTGGGGGCAGCCTTCCCCTCGACACACTGGTCACCCCTGGCTTGTAACCCAACGCACATGAACTAGCATTCAGCATACAGGTTCAAGCTTGGAGTCGACATGCAAAAAAGACTGGTTGCCGTACTGCCTGCAGCGATTCTGCTCACCGCGTGCTACGTGGTGCCTGCAGATCGCGGACCCGGCTATGTTGTTGCCCCGCCCCTGCCCGTGGTTGTGGAATTGGGTGTAGAGCCCTACTACTATCACAGTGGTTATTACTACTACTACAACAATAGTCGCTGGAGCTATTCACATGACAAAGCCGGACCCTGGAAAGACCTCCCCAGGGATCGCTACCCCAGAGAAGTCCGGCACAAGAATCGAGAGAGTCGGGAGGGAGATCGCGACCATGACCATGACCATGACTATGACCATGACCGTGATCGCGACTATCGGAATTGAACTGTCGTGTGTACCCGCATGAAAGAAGGCGCGGTTTTCCGCGCCTTCTTTTGTTTCATTCTGCCGGCCAGCCGCAAACGCTCCGCCCATTAACGCCAGCAATGCTGAATCCTCGACTGGCATTGGATGGCTTGCGCTTACCCACAGCGGCTGGAATCAGTCTCATGATTCAGGCTAGAGCGGGTCCCGTCCTGAGGACGCTTCCGCTCAAAATCCGCCGATATACGCATAGCCATCGTTCTGCAATTTAACCAGCCGGGTATAACCATCATGCACGAGGGTCACGCCCGGCAGCACATCGTTGGCCGTCCAGCCTTTGGCTTTCATCACGCTGTGGCAGATTTCAACCTTGACCCCCAGTCCCAGCAAATCGTGAACGATCTTGGCGTTGAGGTTGGCCGCAAACGGATCGCCCAGCATCTGCTGGTAGGTGTCGTCGATCAGCAGAAACTGTGCAGCGTCGCCATGCAGCACCAGATGAATGTCGAGTTGCCCAGGCTGGACGTCCTGCTTGCCGAACGCCTCGATCAAGCCACGCGCGTAATACAAACCCTTGCTGATTCCCGCTGCGGTCGCATCCGAATGAATGTCGTATACCACCTTGTACGACCGGTTCGCCTCGACCTTCACCAGCGGACGCAAATCGAACGGATCAGCCTGCACCAACGGTGAAGCAAGCAAACCCCACGCTCCCCATGCCATGAAAAAGATGCGAATCAGTTTCATCTGTAACCCCCTGTATCGAATGACAAGCATAGTCCAAACGTCAGCTGTCGCCAGCCAGCCCGGTTGCCGGGTTTGTTCTGGGCGATCGCCGCCAGGGAATGCAAGCCAGCCTGCTCGACTGACTGTGCCCTCTTGACGATGCTGGCTACAGCAGGCGCGCCAACACGAACACCCCCACCATGGCAAACGCCAGCGCAATTTTCAGCAAGGTGCCGAACAGCAGACCCAGCGTCGCGCCGACCCCGGCATGGGTCGCTTCGCTGAACGTGGCCTTGCCGCTGAATTCACCGATTACCGCCCCCACGAACGGTCCCAGCAGCAGGCCGGGCAGGCCAAAAAACAGCCCGACCAGGGTGCCAATGGCCGCACCCCAGACCGCGCGCGACGATGCGCCGAACTTCTTCGCGCCCAAAGCCGCAGCCAGAAAATCCACCCCGACGCTTAACAGCGTCAGCACGCCCAGCAGGGTCAGCGTCAACCAGCCGACGTAGGCAAAATTCTCCGCCCAGGCCAGCAGCACCAGCCCGGCAAACACCAGCGGAATACCCGGCACGGCCGGCAGGATCAGGCCGGCGAAGCCGACCACGATCAGCACGGCGGCCAGCAGCCAGAACAGCATCTGCAACGAAGGATCGATCATGACAATAAAACCGGGGAGGACAGGAAAACGCATTGTGCCGCACCCCGTGCCCGCCAACCCGCATTCGCCGAAGCACATTATGATTCGCGCAACTCCAATCGACCGGGCACACACATGAACCTCGAAAAAGTCATCTTCGGTTTTTTTATCATCCTGGCCATGACGCTCAATTTCGGCTTTGTGCTCGGCGACCTTGACGATCCCGCCCACCACGACGTGTATGAGTTGTTTTTCGCTATCGTGGTCAACCTCATCGCCACCGTGCTCAAATTCGGCGAGCGCACCCAGATCGGCGCCATCCATCTGGCCAGCAGCTTCGTCGCCGACCTGCAACTGATCGCCGCCGCCGGCGTCTGGGCCACCGCCGTCTACCTGACCGGCACCGGCCTCACGCCAGGGGTCACCGCCAGCATCGTGTCGTTGGCCGCCGGGGCACTGGCGGCCAACGTGCTGTCGGTCATCATGCTGCTGGCAGAAACGGTGATGTTCCGCCGCTGACATGCACAGCACCCTGTTCCTGATCCTGCGGCGCATGCGTACGCCGCTGATCCTGCTGATCCTCAGTTATGCCGTGTCCATCCTCGGCATGACGCTGATCCCGGGCGTGGACGCCGACGGCCGGCCGGCGCCGCCGCTGGATTTCTTTCACGCCTTTTATTTCGTCAGTTACACCGCCACCACCATCGGTTTCGGCGAAATTCCCGTGGCGTTCAGCGACGCCCAGCGGGCGTGGACCATCGTCACCATTTACCTCACCGTCATCGTCTGGCTCTACAGCATCGGCACCATCCTCGGCCTGTTGCAGGACCCCGCCCTGCAGCGGGCGATCCGGGCCAACCGTTTCGAATCCGCGGTCAGGCGCCTGCGCCAGCCGTTCTACCTGATCGCCGGCTGCGGCGAAACCGGCGTTCTGCTGCTGCATGCGCTGGACAGCCGCAACCAGCAGGCCGTCGTGCTCGACATCGATGCGGCGCGGACCAGCGAACTGGAACTCGGCCAGCTCCATCTCGACGTGCCAGCGCTCACAGCGGATGCCCGCCTGCCGGAAAGCCTGATCGCCGCCGGCCTGCACCACCCGCAGTGCGCCGGCGTGATCGCGCTCACCAACGATGACGCGGTCAACCTCAGCGTGGCGGTGACAACCAAGCTGCTGCGCCCCGAACTGCCGATCCTGTGCCGCGCCGATCTGCTGGATACGGCGGCCAACATGGCCTCGTTCGGGGTCGAAGACGTGGTGAACGCCTTCGAATTATTCGGCGAGCACCTCGGCATCGCAATCAACAATCCGGGCCATCACCTGCTCTACCAGTGGCTCACCGGCGTGCCCGGCGAACCGCTGGCGATGCCAATGGAACCGCCGCGCGGGAGGTGGCTGGTATGTGGCTACGGCCGTTTCGGCAAGGCGGTCGCGCGCCACCTCGACAAGCAAGGCAACCAGCTGGTGGTGGTGGACGAACACCCGCCCGCCGACCACGAACGCACCGTCACCGGCCGCGGTACCGAAGCCCACACCCTGCTCGAAGCCGGGATCGAACAGGCCGTCGGCATCGTCGCTGGCACGCACGACGATATCAACAACCTGTCCATCGCCATGACGGCGCGCCAGCTCAAGCCCGGGCTGTTCATCGTGCTGCGGCAGAACCGCCACGCCAACGCCGCCCTGTTCGAGCGCTTTGCCGCCCACGCCACCGTGCAGCCTTCCAGCATCGTGGCGCATGAATTTCTCTCGCTGCTCACCACCCCGCTGCTGCCGCGGTTTTTCAGCCTGGCGCTGCACCAGGGTGATGCCTGGGCCGATATTGCGCTCAGCCGCATCGCCGCCGTGGTGGGCGACACCGTGCCCGAAGTCTGGGTCAGGGAACTGTCGAAAACCGGCACCCTGGCGATCTGGCAAGCGCTGGGCGAAGGCCGGACCATCCTCCTCGGCGACCTGCTGCGCAGCCCGTCCAACCGCGACGCGCAACTGGCCTGCGTGCCCCTGCTGCTCAAGCGTGGCAACGCGGAAATCCTGGTGCCGGACAACGAGTTGCCGCTGATGGACGGCGACCGCATCCTGTTCTGTGGCGAATCGCACACGCGCCTGCAACAGGCGCTGGGGCTGCAGGACTACAACATGCTGGACTATCTGCTCACGGGCAACCAGGCGCCCGGCGGCCTGGTCTGGCGCAAGCTGGCGGGACGCGGCAAGCCGTAGCCGCCAGCCCACCATATCGTTCCTGCGCACAGAATCCCGATTGCGCACCCGCCCCATGCCAGCCCGGTGCCACGATCAGCCCGAACCTGGGCTTGCAAAATCCCTATCTGTCATAACGATGAGCCATGACGATGCGGGATGCACGCTGCTGGGAAACCGCTGTGCCTGTTGCTTGATGCCCCGCTGCTTCTTGCCGAAAGCGGCGCCGGCATGCGCGCGTGGGTGGGTGGACGCATGCAGCATCGACCCGCGCGGCCGTTTCTTGCGCCACACCGCCTCTCCCGGGTAAGACCTGCGCCGCGTCAGCGTTCGAACACCAGGCTGTCCTCATGCGCACCCAGACCCGTCAAGGCCGCGTTGACCGCCTCCATGAAGGGCGGCGGGCCACAGACATAGAAACGTTGATCGAAGTCCGTGATGGACTCTTCCAGATATGCGCGGTCAACGCGGCGGTGCGCATACTCCGGCGCCTCAACGCCGGTGCAGAGCAGCCGGCAGCACTCCCCCAGCAAATGCCGCAAATGACGTCGCGCGACGTCTTGCTGGAGATAATGATGAAATGCTTCACGTCATGGGTGACGGACTGACTCATGAGCAGGTTGACGGTGGTATTCATGGCCTGAATCCTCGGCTGACGGAATGCTTTCCATCTGAGACATCGGGGCGGGCACACGCAGCGGCACCGTCAATCAAACTGCCTGGACAAGGTTTGCAGAGGCAGCGCATGCAGCACGCCCAAACACGACGTGTCACACCTGCGGCAGATGGCAAAACCTGACGCCGACGGTGTCACTGTCCGAGCAGACTCCCGGCGATCCGCAGCATGTCGGATGGCGCCGTGCAGGCGCGCATCGTCCCCCGTCCAGATACCCGCTGCATGAACTGTCGCCTCGACTTCAGCGGCGTCCGCCGGATTGTCCGGATCAACGTCGATGCGGCCATGCACGTTCCTGAACAGGCCGCGCATGTGCGAAACCCTCATGTGCCGCACTGCAAACCAGGGGCGGAGTGCCACGGTTCAAATATCCGAGGGCTCATTTCCCGTCCCTCCAGATTTCCCATGCCTCCTGATCGACCCCAAGTATAGAAAATCGAAGACACAACAAAGGGCGAAGCGCAGGACCGGCTGGAAAGCTGAACCCCGTTCCGACTGCCCCCGAGTCAAAACACGGCTGGCATGACAACGGGTAGTGGCCGGCTTGATGATATTCGGCATAATGCGCAACCCCTACCCTTCACCCATCGGCCTCGCGACACAGAGGCCGAACCATTCAGTCAATCGAACCATGCTGCCTTCCATCGAACACCGACTCGCCGCCGAGATCGCGGCCAAACCCGCGCAGGTGGCTGCCGCCATCGCCCTGCTGGACGAGGGCGCGACCGTTCCCTTCATCTCGCGCTACCGCAAGGAGGTGACCGGCGGCCTGGACGACACGCAGCTGCGCCTGCTAGAAGACCGGCTGCGCTATCTGCGCGAGCTGGAAGAACGCCGCGCCGCCATCATCGAATCGATCACCGAGCAGAACAAGATGACGCCTGAACTGCTGAAGGCGATCTCGCTGGCCCCGGACAAGACGCAGCTGGAAGACCTGTATCTGCCCTACAAGCAGAAGCGCCGCACCAAGGCGCAGATCGCGCTGGAAGCGGGGCTGGAGCCGCTGGCGGATGCCCTGCTGGCCAACCCGATGCTCAATCCCGAAGAAGAAGCGGCCAGGTATCTGCGCGATCCCTTCCCCACCGAGCAGGGCGACAACCTCGGCGTGCCGAATACGAAGGCGGCGCTGGACGGCGCGCGGCAGATCCTGATGGAGCGCTTCGCCGAAGATGCAGGCCTGCTGCAAGCCCTGCGCGAATACGTGCAGGAACATGGCGTGGTGGAGTCCAGGGTGCTGGAAGGCAAGCACGACGCCGCGGAAAAATACGCCGACTATTTCGACTATTCCGAAACCCTCCACACCATCCCTTCGCACCGCGCGCTGGCAGTGTTCCGCGGACGCCGCGAGGACATGCTCGACGTGCGGCTGCGGCTGGACAGCGAGGAAGAGAAGCCGGGCTGGAGTGCGCCGCACAATCCCTGCGAGACGCGCATCGCCAGCCGCTTCGGCATCCAGGATCAGAGCCGGCCTGCCGACCGCTGGCTGATGGACAGCGTGCGCTGGACCTGGCGCGTGAAGCTGTCGATGCATCTGGAGACCGAGCTGATGACCGCGCTGCGCACCCGCGCCGAGACCGAGGCCATCAATGTCTTCGCGCGCAACCTCAAGGCCCTGTTGCTGGCCGCGCCCGCCGGGCCGCGCGCCACCATGGGGCTCGACCCCGGCATCCGTACCGGGGTGAAAGTGGCGGTGGTGGACGAGACCGGCAAGGTGATGGATACCGCCGTGATCTATCCGCACCCGCCAAAGAACGACTGGGACGGTTCGCTGCACACGCTGGCCCGGCTGGCCGAGAAGCATCGCGTGGCGGTGATCTCCATCGGCAACGGCACCGCTTCGCGCGAGACCGACAAGCTGGCGCGCGACCTGATCAAGCTGCGTCCCGAACTGAAGCTGACCAGCGTGGTGGTGTCCGAGGCGGGCGCCTCGGTGTATTCCGCGTCCGAATTCGCCTCGCGCGAATTGCCCGACATGGACGTCTCGCTGCGCGGCGCGGTTTCCATCGCGCGCCGCCTGCAGGACCCGCTGGCCGAGCTGGTGAAGATCGACCCCAAGTCGATCGGCGTCGGCCAATACCAGCACGACGTCAGCCAGTTCCAGCTGGCGCGTTCGCTCGATGCGGTGGTGGAAGACTGCGTCAACGCGGTGGGCGTCGACGTCAACACGGCGTCGGTGCCGCTGCTTGCGCGCGTCTCCGGCTTGAGCAGCAGCGTGGCGCAGGCCATCGTCACCCACCGCGACTCCCAGGGCAAGTTCGCCAGCCGTGCGCAACTCCTCGACGTGCCGCGCCTGGGCGCAAAGACCTTCGAGCAGGCGGCGGGCTTCCTGCGCATCATGGACGGCAACGACCCGCTCGACGCCTCCGCCGTCCACCCCGAATCGTATCCGCTGGTGCAAGCGATCCTCGCCGACATCAAGCAGGACCTCAAGGGCGTGATCGGCAACAGCAGCCTGCTGAAGTCGCTCAACCCGTCCCAATACGCCAACGAAAAATTCGGCATCCCCACCATCACCGACATCCTCAAGGAACTCGAAAAACCCGGCCGCGACCCGCGCCCCGAATTCACCACGGCGAGCTTCCGGGACGGCGTGGAAAAACTCGCCGACCTCAAGCCTGACATGATTCTGGAAGGCGTCGTCACCAACGTGGCGGCATTCGGTGCGTTCGTCGACATCGGCGTGCATCAGGACGGCCTGGTCCACATCTCCGCCCTGTCCAACACCTTCGTCAAAGACCCGCACACCGTGGTCAAGGCCGGGCAGATCGTGAAAGTCAAAGTGCTGGAAGTCGACGAGAAGCGCAAACGCATCGCGCTGACGATGCGGCTGAGCGATGACGCGGACAAATCAGGCGAGAAGCCGCACGCAGTTCAGCGTCCGCAACGGGACAATCGTAATCCAGGCAAACCTGCAGGCGGGAAGCCGAACCACGCGCCCGCTTCAGCGCCGATGGGTGGCGCCATGGCGGCCGCGTTTTCCAAGTTGAAGGGGTAAGGCCGGTTTTTGAATGGCAAAAGGCAAGGTCTGGCTCCATAGTTCAGTGAATTTGACGATCCCTTTGAACGCAAGGGCTTCCAATTTGGCGTGGGCATGACGCGGCCATTACAATCTGCCGGTTGCCGCCACGGCGGTCTTGCCCGGGATGTACTCAGTGCCTTTCAAACGCATCGCTGCTGGCGCCCTCGTCGTCGCGCTCATGATCGGCGGTTTTGTTCTCACCCAGCGCAAGCCCCCCACTCCCTCCGCCGACTCCATCGCGGCCTCGTCCCCATCCCCTCGCCCGGATACCTCGGCCCTGCGTGCCGGCCTGGTCGAGGTTCTCGCTTCCTACCGCAAGATCATCGTGCTGTTGGCCGATGAAAAAACCCTGTCCAGGGGCGAGCGTGAGGCCGCCAACCAGGCCGGGCAGGCCCTGTTCCACGACAATCTGGCGCGCCTCGCCAAACTGGATGAGGCCCTGGACAGGCTGGCCACCTCACCCAACCCGATGCGTTTCGACGCCATCGGCACGCTGCTCGACTACATCGAGTCCGACCCTGGACTGTACGACGCCGACCGGCTCGCCTTCCGTGAACTGCTGCAGTCGCTGCAGGCGAGTGTGGCGCGGGACACCACGCTGCCCGCCATCAAGATGCACAAGCGCATCTCGGACGACCTGGACGCCCTGGCGGAAATCGAGCGCAACTACGAAAAGGAAATCCGCCAGATCTTCGGCCGCTTCGACCAGCGCGCCATCAAGCTCAAGCGCGAGCGCTGGGACGACTACGTCGCGCACCTGAAGAAGCTGTACTCCCGCGAACAGATCCTCAAGGACTACGGCATGGTCCTGCCCTACCCCGCCCCCCGGGAAACGCCCGCCGGCGACGCGACCAGGGATGAGCCGGGCGAGATATTCGGGCGCGGCCTGCCCAGGAAAACGGTGGCCCTGACGTTCGACGACGGCCCCCACCGCCTCTACTCCGACGAGATCGCGGCCATACTCAAGCAGTACGGCGCACCCGCGGTATTTTTCAACGTCGGACGCAACCTGGGGAGCGTGGGCCCCGACGGCACGCCCAAGCTCGGCGCTGGCGCCAAGGTAAGCCGCAAGCTGATGGCCGAGGGCTATGTGCTGGGCAACCACAGTTTCACCCACGCCCAGCTTTCCAGGAAAAGCGGCGACGCCCTCAAGGCCGAAATATTCAACACCGATGCCCTGCTCAAGGCGGTAAACCCGAACCGCTCCTCCCTGTTCCGCTTTCCCTACGGGGCGCACAACGGCGAAGGCCTGCACATGCTGGAAGCCGCGCACCTGAAATCGGTGATGTGGAACATCGACTCGCTCGACTGGGCCGACCCGGTACCCGCGTCCATCGCCGAGCGGGTGCTGAGGGAAGTGGACCGCGAAGGGCGCGGCATCATCCTGTTCCACGACATCCACGACCGCGCGGTCAAGGCCCTGCCCGCGATTCTCGACCGGCTCACGGCGGAGGGCTACCGCTTCGCCGGCTGGGACGGCAGCGCCTTCACCGTCGCCAGGGACAATGAGGAGCCGGTCGCGAAGGCCGCCGTCCAGACCGGCTACGGCGAATCCTGGGCCGTCGTGGTGGGCATCGATGACTATGCCAAATGGCCCAGACTCCAGTACGCAGTGCGGGATGCCCAGGCGGTGGGGCAGGACCTGGTGGAAAAATTCGGCTTCAAATCCGATCATGTGTTCACGCTCAGGAACGGCGAGGCCACCCGCAGCGCCATTCTCGCCCTGTTCCACGACAAGCTGGCCCACGGCGGCGTAGGCAAGAACGACCGCATCTTCGTCTTCTTCGCCGGCCACGGCGCCACCCGCCACTTGAGCTCCGGCCGCGACCTGGGCTACATCGTGCCGGCCGATTCCGATCCCGCCCAGTTCGCCACCGACGCCATTCCCATGACGGAAATCCAGAACATCGCCGAAGGTTTCGACGCCAAGCACGTGCTGTTCGTCATGGACGCCTGTTACAGCGGCCTCGGCCTCACCCGGGGGGGCGGTTCCAGCACCTTCCTGCGCGACAACGCCAAGCGCATCGGGCGCCAGATGCTCACCGCCGGCGGCACCGACCAGCTGGTCGCGGACGGCGGCCCCAACGGCCACTCGGTGTTCACCTGGACCTTCCTGCAGGCGCTGGCGGGCAAGGGCGACCTCAACGGCGACGGCCTCATCACCGCCACCGAACTGGCCGCCTACGTGGCCCCGGCGGTCTCCGCCGTATCGCAGCAGACGCCGGCCTTCGGCAGCCTGCCGGGGTCTGAAGGGGGCGATTTCGTGTTCGAACTGCCGTCCGAAAACGAATTCCTGGGCACCCAGACTGCCCAACTCTCGAACGAGGCCATTGCCCTCAACAGCAAGCAGGACGCGGCGCGGACACCCGCCCCCGGCAAGGCGATCCCGGCGGTCATCGTGAAGGATCTGCAGGGCGGCGAGCAGAAGATCGTGCCGCCGGCCGCGGTGCCCATCTCCCGGAGCCAACTCGCCCAGCGTGCCAACGACCGCGGCCTGCAGCTTTACAAGGAAAAGCAGTACGCAGCCGCCGAAGCCCAGTTCACCGAGGCCCTCAAGCTGCGCCCGGACTTTGCCCTGGCCGCCAACAACCTGGGCTTCGTCTACTACAAACAGGAAAAATACGCGGAAGCCGCCCGCTGGTTCGAAAACGCCATCAAGCTGGACCCCTCGCGCGCCATCGCCTACCTCAATCTCGGCGACGCGCGCGCCAGGGACGGAGAATCCGTGAAAGCGAAAAAAGCCTACCAGATCTACCTTGAACTGGCGCCCAACGGAAGCGGGGCGGGACATGTGAAGCAGGAACTGGAGAAGCTATGAGGTGAATGGCGCCGCCAAGGCGCACATTCGGGATCAGGGTTTGCCTTTTGCCCAAAGAGCAAGACCAAGCCTGACACCACGTTGCATCATCGTGTCCCTATGACCCTGTTTTTTCAGGAAACCGTGCCCCCGATTGTTCAGCCATTTCTTCGTCAGAGGTTTTCCGCAAAGAACTGAACCGCCTTTTTCTGCGCCCGGTATGCCTGATCGACACTGGGTTTGATCTGGATGGTTCCGCCCGCACCCAGATGGGCGAATGGGTCCTCGGCCGTGACGGGAACCTGCAACCTGTCCCAGGCGTGATAGGTCTCTTCATAAGTCACCACCGTAACCAGGTCCTGCTCGGCAGCCGGCAGCGAAGCTTTCAGCGCAACACAAGGCGCAGCCCCATCGTCATATCCGTCGTTTTCGCCGACCTGAATCAGGATGGGCGCACCCGTGAGCGGATTGGACGCATTGCCGCCAAATTCGGAATAGGGAATGTACGGATTATTGTAGACATAACAAACCGGGTAATGCGCCACGTGGGCCTTAAACCGCAGCGCCCCACCAAACCGGGTGGCATAAGCCTCTGTGGCTGATGCCATGGTGACAACCCCGCCCCAGGAAAACCCCAACACCCCGATCCGGTCTGGATTGATGCCGGGGTACGACGACAAAAAAGCCAGCGCAGCAAAGGCGTCCGGATAGGTAAATATCGGGTGAGAAGGTCGATTGGCGACACCCGTTACCCCACGCGCCTCCCACATATCGATCTCCAGCGTGGCGATGCCCCTGTCATTCAGGGCACGCGCATAGAAATTGCCGCGAGAATCGACACCCGCCGACCCATGCAGAATGACCACAACGGGCCGGCCTTGCCGGGTCTGCGAACACGTCCCATGCCGGCTCTTTTCAACTGGCACATTCAGCTTGCCCTTCACCGTGAGGGGTTGCTGCGTACGCAGATCGAGCGACTGGATCTCGACAAATGAAATGGCCGGCCTGGAAGCGTAGCGGCAATCTTCATCCGCTCGCGCATGCGATGCGCCAACCAGCAGTGAAAACATCGAACAGAGAACAATCGGAAAAAACTCTTTGCGTTGCATGTGACCCTCCCTCGAATTGAATGGATTGGTGCCGCTGCCCGCTGGCAACAGCATTGCGTCTAACAACAAAGAAGTTCAACCGCGTTCTTGCTTTTAATTGGATCAGGCAAGTTGCTTCATTCTACTGACTTCAATATTCGAGCCCAGTCCTTTGGAGAATTTCCAAAGCCAGCTTCATGGTGTTGCCCCTGAGGTTTCCCCACGAATCAAGCCGCCACCGAGCGATTGATTGCGGCGCTTACCTGACTTGGCAGCCCATGCCAGCCTGGTCAAGCGCTTTTAAGTTTCCGCCGTAGCGCAGGCGAATCGATCAACTTAACCACCATGGCTCACGGTAAGCCATACTCGCGCTCGACGCGACAGACCCGGACACGAAACGCCCGATACCAGTCCTTCGCCCGGTGTTGCGCCTGGCGATGGGCGGCGTTTTCCTTCCATGCGGCAATCGCTTCCAGGCTTGTCCAATAGGACACGGTAATACCGATCTCCTGCCTCGCCGTCTCGAAACCGAGGAAGCCGGGCTGCTCGGCGGCGAGTTCCAGCATGTGACGTGCCGTTTCATCATAGCCATTTTCACCCTCGGTGCGGATGGACGTGAAGATGACGGCAAAGTACGGCGGTTGTGGTGTTTGCGCGGGTGAAACCATATACGCCCCCCTCAGTGTCCATCCTGAATGATGCTTTAGCGTATCACTGTGTCAGGCGCCTCTAGTGTCGTGAATCATAAATAGCGGAACACAATAAAACGGATGGATTTTTTCGCGTGGCAAGGCGCGAGGAGGCGACATAGCAGGCTCTATGGCAACGACGAGCAACGCCGCCATGCGGAAAAAGACGCCGTTTTATGTTTCGATATTTATGATTCACGACACTAGAACTCAAAGCTGCCTCTTTTGGCACCTTTGACGGTTCACCCGTTTTCCCGCTCAGGTGCCCGCCACACCACCCAGCGCCCGTGCCCGTGCCCGCAACTGTCCGCACCCGCCCTCCACATCCTGCCCTGCGGAGTGGCGCAGCTTGGTGAGCACGCCGCGCCGGTGCAGGCTGCGCGCCATCCCGGCCGCCCGCTCCCAACTCGGGCGCCGGTAATCGAAGCCCGCGACCCCCTCGACGCTGTTGTAGGGAATCAGGTTCATCACCGCGTATTTGCCGGCCAGCAGTCGTGCAATCCCGTCCAACTCGGCCTCAGTGTCGTTGATCCCTTCGAGCAGCGTCCACTGGTACTGGATCGGGTAGCCGGTGCGGCGGGCATAGGCCTCGCCCAGCTCGACCAGTTCGGCCGGCGTGATGTCGGGCGCCCTGGGCAGCAGACGGCGGCGCAGCGCAGCATCGGTGGTGTGCAGCGAGAGCGCCAGCGCAGGCTTCACCGTGGACTGCGGCAGGCGCTCGAACACGCGCCTGTCGCCCACGGTGGAAAACACCAGATTCTTGTGGCCAATACCGCCTTCCACACCAAGCAGTTCGATGGCCTCCAGCACGTTGTCCAGATTGTGGGCCGGCTCCCCCATGCCCATGAACACGACCTTCTTCACCGGGCGACGGCTGCGGGCCAGCACCACCTGCGCGACGATTTCAGTGCTGCTCAGCTGGCGCAGCAAACCGGCGCGGCCGGTCATGCAGAACACGCACCCCACGGCACAGCCGACCTGGGTGGACACACACACGCCGTCGCGCGGCAGCAGCACGCTTTCCACGGTCTGGCCATCGGCCAGAGCCACCAGCAAGCGGGCCGAGCCATCCGCGTCGGCGTGCTCGGAATGCACCTGCGCCAAGACCCGTAATTCGTCGAACAGGCACGGCAGCTCATTGCGCAAGCTTAGCGGCAGAAAGTCTTCGGCGCGCCGCCGCTTGGTATCGAGCGAGCGCCCCTGAACCCACGCCCGCAGCACGCGCCCCTCGTGACAGGGCGCAGCGCCCAGATCGCGTAGACGTTGTCGGAGTTGAGGGAGTCGCATGGCGGCGGGATGGTAGCACGGGGATACGGCCAGCTGCGGGGCGGTCTGGACGCCAGCGGCCATGTGTTCATGCTGACCTGCCGATCCTGTGACCCCGTACCCAGGGCCTGCGTTTACAGAGCTTACCAAAAACCATTCCGGTGATGGACTCACCCCATGCATACGCATGTATCAGGTCTGATCGCTGCGTTGCGCTAGCCGACAAAGCAAGCGGGCCGGAACGAGCCGGCCCGTGCTGGGTGCCAACATCGCTGTCGGCTACGAATTTGCGCGTCGCCGGGACAGCGTCATTGCCCCGAGTCCCAGTCCAAGCAGCGCGAGGGATGCCGGCTCCGGAACCCCTGCGAAAGTTGCGTCGACCTGGGCCCAGGCAGAGTGGTTGTATCCCCACACAGGGTAGTTATCGGTCGTCGTGAAGGCGATCACGTTATCGCCTGGCACCAGATACGATGTGATGTTCGCGAACGAGTTGGTGGCCATGCCGTCATGGTCGCTGACAACCTGCGTACCGTTGATGAACAGGTCACCGTCATCGTCGAAGCCGTTGTGCACGAAGGCGTCTATCGGCAGGGTGGCGAGATTGAACACCGTCCTCGCCCACATCTGGGTCTCGACGGTGGAAAATTGTCCGCCTGAACTCCATATGCCTTGCGCGACGTAACCGGGAATGTAGTCACCTACGTTGTAGAGCTCGGTGGCGGATTGCCACGCCGAGTCATC
>NCHD01000025.1 GCA_002257045.1 Hydrogenophilales bacterium 16-61-112
GCATGTGCCACATCACTTGCAAGCGCCGGTTAGGGAGGAACGGACGTACGGTGATCAAGACATGAACGGAAGTAACGGGTCGAGTGGCGTCCCTCGCCGATGACCAAAGCTGCCGTTCAGGCCGATTATCGCGTCAACGACTGCAACCAGCGCGACACCGGCCATTGAGGTCGGAGAGCGCCACCGGCCGCTATTGCCGACAACTGGCCGGTCAACACAGTGCAGGCAAATGACGGCTCCGGGTGGAAAACACCAGTTCGGGTTTTAAAAAACAGACGCTCGAAATTTAGCTGGTTTGACAGGGTTGGCAGGGAATGGATGTGCCAATGGCGCGCTGGACGGACAAATTGGCTGAAGCAGGATTGTGTTGATCGCAACCGGATCACCGAAGCACGCTTGAGGAACGTACAATTTCCGGCTTGATGCGTTTTGGCGGTTAGGTGTTAACCGAGTGAGTTCTGTGGCTGATCCCCGTTTTCCTGTTGTAACCTGGTCTGAAGCTGGCCAGCCCCGATCTGCCCGCTGGCGCTCGGAAAACGGCACGCCACCGCCCAAGCGGGTGATGGCGGTGGACGACAGCATGACGGCGGATGTGGCTTACCGTCTGGCCAGCGAGGGCACGGCGCTGCTGTGGCGCAGCGATTATCAGAACGCGCGCCAACTGCTGCAGGCGATGGCGCGCCGCATCGACCGCAGGCCGCGCAAGCCCGCCACGTCGCCGATCGAATCCTTCAATTTTCACCGCCAGTTCCAGTCGCAGCGCGCCCGCACCTTGGGCATGCTGCTGCTGCCGCTGGACGCCGACTACAGCATTCCGCTGCGCCGCGCGCCGGATGTGCAGCAAGCCTGCATCGAGGCCTATGGCCCTCTGCCTCGCGGCAAGGATCAAACGGCATCGCTGGTGTCGCTGCGCGAGTTGCTCGGCGTCATCGGCGCGCACGAATGGCGCAAGCAGGGGGTCGACATCCCCGCGCTTGGAGATCGCATTCATCCGCACTACGGCGTGTTTTCGCCGGTGCGCGGCGAGTATCTCGATCTGGTGGCGAAGACGCCGTTGCCGTCGCTGGAACGCGCGTTCGATATCGGCACCGGCACCGGGGTGCTGGCGGCCTTGCTGGCGCGGCGCGGGGTCAAACAGGTCATTGCGACCGATCAGGATCCGCGCGCGCTGGAGTGCGCGCGCGAAAACATCGGCCGGCTGCACCTGAAGGCCCAGGTCAGCTTGGTCGAGGCCAACCTGTTTCCGGACGGCCGCGCGCCGTTGATCGTCTGCAACCCGCCGTGGCTGCCGGCGCGCGCCAACTCGCCGCTCGAACATGCGGTTTACGATCCGGACAGCCGCATGCTGCTGGGCTTTCTGAACGGGCTGGCCGCGCATCTGGAACCCGGCGGCGAAGGCTGGCTGATCCTCTCCGATCTGGCCGAGCATCTGGGTTTGCGCACGCGCGACAGCCTGCTGGCGGCCATCGACGCTGCGGGGCTCAAGCTGCTGGAGCGCATCGATACCAGGCCGACCCATCCGCGCGCCGCCGACGCGAGCGACCCCCTGCATGCCGCACGCGCAGCCGAGATCACCTCGCTGTGGCGGCTTGCGCCAGCTTGATTGTTTAATTGATTTGGGATATCGACATGTCTGACCACCGCCGTCATCTTTTCACCTCCGAGTCGGTCGCCGAAGGCCATCCGGACAAAATCGCCGACCAGATTTCGGACGCCATCCTCGACGCCTTTCTGGCCGAGGAACCTGCTGCCAGGGTCGCCTGCGAAACGCTCGTCGCCGATAACCTGGTGGTGATCACCGGCGAGTTCAAAACCGCCCGCAAGGAACTCTTCGACGAAATTCGAGGCCGTGCCGAAGCAATTGCCCGCCAGGTGCTGCGCGACATCGGCTATCGCGATGCTGAAACCGGCATCGACCCCGACACCTGCGAAGTGCAGGTGCGCTTCAACCACCAGTCGATCCAGATTCACAAGGGCATCACGCTGGCCGGTGGCGACATCGGCGCCGGCGATCAGGGCCTGATGTTCGGCTACGCTTGCGACGAAACCCCGGACCTGATGCCTTACCCGATTTGGCTCGCGCATCGCCTGATGCAAAAACAGGCCGAGTTGCGCAAATCCGGCGCCTTGCCCTGGTTGCGTCCCGACGCCAAAAGCCAGGTCACCGTTGCCTACGAAGGGCAGCACATGGCCGGCGTCGAAACCGTGATCATCTCCACCCAGATCGCGCGCGACCTCGACCCGGCCTGGGTCGCGCAGGAGGTGGCGCGCGAAATCGTCGATCCGCTGGTGCCGCTGGCGCTGCGCACGCCGACCTTCAGGCTGTGGGTCAACCCCGCGGGCCCGTTCGAAATCGGCGGCCCCAACGGCGACACCGGCCTCACCGGCCGCAAGATCATCGTCGACACCTACGGCGGCTCCTGCCCGCACGGCGGCGGTGCGTTTTCCGGCAAGGATCCCACCAAGGTCGACCGCTCGGCGGCGTACATGGCGCGCTACATCGCCAAGAATCTCGTCGCGGCAGGTTATGCCAAACGCTGCCTGGTCCAGCTGGCCTATGCCATTGGCGTGGCCGAGCCGGTTTCTCTGCTGATCGACACGTACGGCACCGGCACCGTGCCGGATGAAAAGCTGGAAGACATGGTGTGCTGCACCTTCAAGCTCACCCCGCGCGGCATCATCGACAGCCTGCAACTGCAACGCCCGATCTATCGCCAGACAGCCGCGTATGGTCACTTTGGGCGCGCCGAACCCGATTTCACCTGGGAGCGCGTGGATCAGGCGCAGGCGCTGGAGGCCTGCGCCGGTTAAGGGTATCGCCTTGCCGGCCTTCGGCCTGCTGGTGCAGATCGCTGCTACTTTGCAGGCGCGCCTGCGCGGGGCGCGACAGGTGGCGGTGTGATGGCTGCGCGCACTCAGACATGACAAACGGCCCGGCGAATGATCGCCGGGCCGTTTTAATTATCTGGAACAAGCCGACAGTACGGGGCCGTTCAGGCTGCGTTCGCAGTCAACCGACTACTTCGCCTTCGGTTTTTTCTTGGAATCAGCCAGTTTGATTTCAGCCACTTTTTCGCGCCACGCATTCAGATCCTCGTCTTCGATTTCGAGCTGAATGGCCATCACGTCCAGGAGGGTGAGCGTCCTGTCTTCCAGTCTGCGCTTGAGTTTTGAGCGTGTTCTCGATAGCAGCCGTTCGGAGGCTTCGTTATCCAGAAGCCTGGCTTTTTCAAGGTACTCATCAGAAGGCGTTTTTTTCATTGCAACTTGACCCTTTTTTAGAAATCCGCAGCCTTGGATGCTACAACTTTAGCGGCCAGGCGCGCTATCTTGGCCAGAGGATGTTTTTTTCAGCCGCCGGTCATCGACATGAAGCGCAGGATCTTGTGCGGCGCTTCGCGGAATTCGTGGCGTTCGGGTTTGAGATTGATCGCGCCGACGATGGCGGCTTCCAGTTCGGCGTCGCTGCAGCCGCCGCGCAGCAGCGGGCGGAATTCGAATTTCTCTTCTTGCCCCAGGCACATGTAGGCGGTGCCGTCGACGGCGATGCGGATGCGGTTGCAGGTTTCGCAAAAGTGCTGCGACATCGGGGTGATGAAGCCGACGTTGAAGCGACCGTCCGCGGTGCCGAGATAGCGCGCGGGACCCGCCCCGGGGAGCGCGGTTTCGATCAGGTTGAACTGTCTGCGAAGGCGTTCCTTGACTGGTTGCAGGTCGAGAAATTCGGAATTGCGCCCGGTGTCGCCCATTGGCATCGCCTCAATCAGCCGCAGCACAAAGCCGCGCGCCATGCAGAAGGCGACCATTTCGTCGATCTCGTCGTCGTTGGTACCGGCCAGCGCCACCATGTTGAGCTTGATCGGGGTGAAGCCGGCTTCTTGCGCTGCGGCGAGCCCGACCATGACTTTGGCCAGCACGTCGCGGCCGCTGATTTTTTCCACCCGCGCCTGCTGCAGGGAATCCAGGCTGACGTTGAGCCGCGTCACGCCGGCGGCCTTGAGCGCCTGCGCGTGACGGTCGAGCTGGGTGGCGTTGGTCGACAAGGACAGATCGTCGATGCCGGGCAGGGTGGCGAGGCGGCGGGCCAGACCCGAAATATCGCGCCGCAACAGCGGTTCGCCGCCGGTGAGGCGGATGCGGCTGACGCCGAGCCGCGCGAATGCGCCGATCAGACGTTCGATTTCGTCGAAGTTGAGCCAGTGCTCAGGCTCTTCAAAGCCCTTGAAGCCTTCCGGCATGCAGTAGCTGCAGCGCAGGTCGCAGCGATCAGTCACCGACAGCCGCACGTAGTCGATGCGGCGACCGAACTGGTCGACGAGGCCGGGTTGCGCGGCAGGGAAGGTGAGGGGCATGAAGGCTGGCTGGCGGGAATAGGTTATATATGGAAAAATATAGCCTGATTCGCCCATTCTGACAACGCACCTGACACTCATGAAGGTATTCGGCATCGCAGGTTTTAGCGGCAGCGGCAAGACCACGCTGATCGAGCGCGTACTGCCGCAGTTGATTGCCCGTGGCCTGCGGGTGGCCGTGATCAAGCACACCCATCACGACTTCGACATCGATCCCCCCGGCAAGGACAGCTGGCGCGCGCGCGAAGCCGGGGCGGCGGCGGTGCTGCTGTCGTCCGACCATCGCACCGCGCTGCTGACCGAGCACCGCGACGCGCCGCCGTCGCTGGCCAGCTTGCTGGCGCAGCTGCCGCCGTGCGATCTGGTGCTGGTGGAAGGTTACAAGCGCGAAGCCATTCCCAAGCTCGAAGTGCATCGCGCTGCGACCAGCAAACCCTGGCTGCATCCGGACGATCCGCATATTCTGGCGGTCGCTTCCGATGCCGAACCTGAACAAAAAATTCCCCGCATCGATCTCGATGCCATTTATCTCATCACCGACTTTATCCAGACCCATGCTCTCAGCGTCCCAACTGCTTGACTCCCTGCTTGAACGCGCGCGTGCGCTCGACGCAACCGAAACCGTCGCAGTCGCCGCCGCGCTCGGCCGCGTGCTCGCCGCGCCGCAAATCTCCGCGATCACCGTGCCGCCGGCGGACAACAGCGCGATGGATGGCTATGCCGTGCGTATGGCCGACATGAGCGCGGCAGGCGTCAGGCTGCCGGTGTCGCAGCGCATCCAGGCGGGTGAAGTGGGCGCGACGCTCGAACCCGGCACCGCCGCGCGCATCTTCACCGGCGCGCCGGTGCCGCCGGGCGCCGACGCCGTGCTGATGCAGGAACACTGCAGCGCCGAAGGCGACACCGTGGTCATTAACCAACTGCCGCGTGCAGGTGAAAACATCCGCCGCGCCGGCGAGGACATTCGCGCCGGCGTGGAAATCCTTGCCGCCGGCACCCGCATCGGCGCGGCCGAGATGGGACTGGCCGCGTCGGTCGGCCTGGCCGAACTGCCGGTGCTGCGCCGGCTGAAAGTGGCGTGCTTTTTTACGGGCGACGAGCTGGTGACGCCCGGCACCTCGCTGCAGCCCGGCCAGATCTACAACTCTAACCGCTACACCCTCACCGGGCTGGTCACCGGCCTCGGCTGCGAACTGATCGATCTCGGCATCGTGCCCGACACCCTGGCCGCCACCGAAGCCGCACTGGCGCGCGCCGCCAGCCTGGCGGACGTGGTCGTCACCAGCGGCGGCGTGTCGGTGGGCGAGGCCGATTTCGTCAAAGCCGCGGTCGAAAAGCTCGGCTGCATCGAAATGTGGAAAGTCGCGATGAAACCCGGCAAGCCGATTGTGTACGGGCGGGTCGGCGAGGCCGATTTCATCGGCCTGCCGGGCAACCCGGTGTCGGCCTTCGCCACCTTCTGCCTGTTCATCCGTCCGTTCCTGCTCAAGCGCATGGGCGCAGCTCAGGTGCTGTATCGCGCGTTTTCGCTGCGGTCGGCGTCCAGCTGGCTCAAGGCAGGCGACCGCCGCGAATTCCTGCGCGCCCGCATCGAGCCGGATGGCCGGGTGGCGATCTATCCCAACCAGAGTTCAGGCGTGCTGACCTCCTGCGCCTGGGGCGATGGCTTCATCGACCTGCAAATCGGCCAGACCCTCCAGCCCGACGACTGGGTGCGTTTCATTCCTTTTTCGGAAGTGCTCGGATGACCCTGCGCGTCTTGTACTTCGCCCGCCTGCGCGAGTGTTTCGGCATGGCCGAAGAATCCATTGAGTTTGCTGGCGTCAGCGTTGCGGATTTGATCGCGACCCTGCAAGCGCGCGGTGGTGTGTGGGCGGAGGAACTGGCGGCAGGCCGGGCGTTCCGGGTGGCGGTCAATCAGGATGTCGTCGCGCTCGATGCGGCGATCCCCAATGCGGCCGAAGTCGCGATTTTTCCGCCGGTGACTGGAGGCTGATGGCATGAAGGCTGGCGCAATGAAAGTGGTGGTGCAAAGCCAGCCATTCGACCTCGGCGCGGAAGTGGCCGCGATCAGCCAGCAGCGCACCGCCATCGGCGCCATCGCCAGTTTCGTCGGGCTCGCGCGCGACAGCAACGACGGCAGCGGCGTCACCGCGATGACGCTGGAGCACTACCCCGGCATGACCGAGAAGGCGCTTGTCACCTTGGTGGACGAAGCCTGCGCGCGATGGACACTGCTCGACGTGACCGTGATTCATCGCGTCGGCCGCCTGCTGCCGGGCGACCCCATCGTGCTGGTGGCAGTCGCCAGCAGTCATCGCGGCGAAGCTTTCGCCGCGTGCGAATTCATCATGGATGCATTAAAAACCCGCGCGCCGTTCTGGAAGAAGGAAGAAACCCCGGGTGGCGAACGCTGGGTGGATGCGCGCGTCAGCGATGCGGAGGCGGCGGAGCGCTGGGATGGAATCGAATGACGCTGACCTTCTTAATTCTTTAGCAGCTCATTCATAGTGCGTCCACATACGCAGGACGCGAACCGTTTTCTCTTTGGTAAAAACTTCGTACACGATACGGTGCTGAATATTGATGCGGCGAGAGTATGCACCGGCAAGATCGCCGACCAGTTTTTCAAAGGGAGGCGGATTCTGAAATGGGTCGCTGGCAAGAACCGCGAGCAGTTCTTGCGCCTTTGGTTTAAGGCCGCTTGCAGCAAGCTTCTTTGCATCTTTCATGGCTTGCCTGGCATACACAACTTCCCAACTCACCACTTAAGCGCCTTAGCGCTTTTTACCAGAGGTTCGGCCATGCCCGCCTTAATGGACTCGCGCATGCCAGGTACGGCCAGCAGGTACAAGGTTTCTTGAATTGCACTCCAGTCTTCCGCCGAAAGAAGCACGGCGCTGCTGCGTTTTCCGGAAATGACGATGGGCTCGTGAGATTCCGCTGTTTGATCGATGAGCCGGTACAGATTTGCACGCGCTTCGCTGGCGGTAAGTGTGTCCATTTCGCGCTCCTTCAAAGAAGTCTTTATGGTACGGTTTAACGTACGCCTGTCAAGTGACTGTGCGAGTGCTACTGGATAAAGGGGTAACGTCCCCTTTGTTCATGCGGCGGCGGAGCGCTGGGATGCGTGCTGAGCAAGTTACTTCATGGTGTTAGGAATGGTAATTGTTACGCACCGCCGCGCATTTTTTGCTCAAGCGCGCGGAGAGTGTTCTGAATTTCTTTTTCTCTCAACTCCGGATCAATGTCCTGAATATACTCAACGGCGGAGAAGTCGTCGCCACGTTTCCGATTTTGAGGTGGTTCTAGGGCTTCGATCAACAAAGCTTCAAGCGTTGAAACGAGTGCGGCAAGAGACGCATTGAGAGTTGTCTCGCGAAGGTTTCCCTCTTGCGTCACGTCTAGCAAGCCGAACCAAGAGAATCTGTTCCAGCGACTTCCTAGCCGATCTATCGTGTGTTCGTATAGTCGTTTACCCAAAGGGCGGTCAATTGTTCGTCCGACGTATACGACCGTGTGATGGTCGTACAGAATGTAAAGCCCTTTCTGTTTGCCGAAATCAACCGCTTTGGATAGGGCCTGCTGTTTGCCATACATCTTTGGATCGTTGCGCCAGACAACGAGGTTTCGCTGCCAATACATACCGAATGAATGGATTATTGAATCTGACAGATCATCGTCTAGCGCGGCTGGTAGTGCTTTAGGCTTTCCCTTGGCTATGGGGGACACAGTAGTTGTCACTTCCCTCAGAGCGAATGTGCCTTTGCCAACTCGAACAAATGGTGATTTCTCACCGTCGTGCTTTATTGATGAAGATATCTGGGCATTGACTGTGGCCGCTGGAGTTGCTCCGTCTGTCTGGTAGTAGCCTCGTGAAAGAATGAGCTCAGATACTTCTTTGTAATGGAGCGGAGTGGCCGACTCGGCAAGTACTTTCTTTATCGCTTCTTTCCAGGATTTTTCCACGGATATATCCAAATAAATCCAACGTTATTAAATAGCCGTCACGTGACGGAATAAAAGTTACCGGGCAAGTCCGGAAATCTTGGTTTGAATAATAAGCTGTTGATGCATATAAGCCATTTCGTCAAATAAAACGAATCAGTCCGACACACCGTTTCATCTGCTCAAGTAGGGTGGATGAGGCCGCAGGCAGTTATCCGCCAGATGTACTTTCCGACATTCGGCGGATAACGCTGCGCTCATCCGCCCTACAGCATTCACGCCATTTCCTGCTCAAGCGTGAACCGGGCTCCGGCATCCTGACCCAGTACCTTCACCAGATACGGCATGATTTCCATGAGCGTTTTATGCAGGGTCCACGGCGGGTTGATGACGAATAGGCCGCTGCCGTGCATGCCGAAGCCATCCGTCGACGGGGTGTGGATGGTGAGGGCGACGTGCAGCCAGTTCTTGACCGGCAGGCGCTTGAGCTTGCCGGGGAGTTGTTGCGCATCCAGGCGCGCGAGTTGCGGATACCAGACGGCATAGGTGCCGGTGGCAAAACGGTTCAGCCCTTCTTGCAGCGCGGCAATGACATTCGGGTAGTCGTCGCGGGTTTCGTAGGGCGGGTCGATCAGCACCAGCGCGCGGCGTGGCGGCGGCGGCAGCAGCGCCTTGAGGGCGTCGAAACCGTTGGCGGTGGTGACGCTCACGCGCCGGCCCTGATCCGCGAAGTTGTCCTGCAGGATTGTGCTGTCGCTGCTGTGGAGTTCAAACAGGCGCAGGCGATCCTGCGGCCGCAGGGTTTGCAGGGCGAGCCAGGGCGAACCGGGATAAAACCGCAGGCTGCCGTCCGGGTTGCAGGCGTGCACCTGATCGACATAGTCGGCCAGTGCTGCGGGCACATCCTCGCGCGCCCACAGCTTGCCGATGCCGCTTTCGTATTCCTTCAGCTTGGTCGCATAGCCCGTGTCCAGTTCATACAGACCTGCGCCCGCATGGGTGTCGATGATCCAGAACGGTTTATCTTTTTGCCCCAGATAGCGGCTGAGCTGGACGAGCAGGAAATGCTTGAGGACGTCGGCGTGATTGCCGGCATGAAAGGCGTGGCGGTAGCTCAGCATGGTCGAATCGTTTTTAGAAGGCGGCCGGAGTGTTGCACATTCTGGCGAATTTCGCCGGGCCGCACCGGGTCAAACCGCCGAGCTGCGCCACATGCGGCGGAGCGTCAAAAATCCCCGATAGGTTGCTTCCAGGCCGTGCACGATGCCGGGCATGCCAGCGATGCGGCCAGCCAGGCTGAACGCGGGTAGGGTTTGCCACAGCGCGGCGAATGCGCGGGCGCCCGATATCAGCTGGCCGTTTGGCCAGCGCGCGTACAAGCGGGCGTAGGCTGCGGCGCGGTTCAGGCCTGCCCCGAGTTCGCTGTCAGCGCATTGCGCCAGATTGACCCAGCGGATGCGGTCGGCCCCGCGCTGGCGCTGGTAAAAGCCGATTTCGCGCGAGCACACCGGGCAGCCGCCGTCGAAATAGACGTTGAGCAGGGCAGGGGTGGGTGAATTCATGGCGGGGCCGCAACGGTGCAAGGGGTGGGACTGAATTTACTGCATTTACGGATCACCATCCTTGACATTGGTTCTACATCGAACTAAATTAGTCCTAACACGAACCAAGTGAGTGATGAATGAGCAAGCCAGC
Organism: Hydrogenophilales bacterium 16-61-112; assembly: GCA_002257045.1. Classification (GTDB taxonomy): domain Bacteria; phylum Pseudomonadota; class Gammaproteobacteria; order Burkholderiales; family Thiobacillaceae; genus Thiobacillus. Next base: position 9,996 of record NCHD01000025.1, read on the forward strand.
CGAATTCCTGCCGACCGTACAAGCCATGGTGCAGTGTTACCAGGCGTTCGAGCTGGATTCTGCCGCGCATATCCGCGCGCTGGGGCTGACGCCGCCGCAGTTCGACATCATCGCGACGCTGGGCAATACCCGCGGGTTGACCGCCACCGTGCTGGGTGAAAAAACCCTGATCACCAAGGGCACGCTGACGGGGGTGGTGGATCGCCTGGTTGCACGCGGCTGGGTGGAACGCGCAGCACACGACAGCGACCGCCGCTGCCAGATTGTGCGGCTGACGCCGTCCGGCGAGGCGCTGTTCGCACAGGCCTTTCCCGCGCACATGGCGCACCTGGCGGCGCGATTCGCCGGGGTAAACGTCGCCGATCATGCGCGCTGGCAAGCCGTCCTGCACGAGCTGGAACAGCTTTTCAAACAGGAGACAGCATGACTTTGAATACGCGATACACGACCCCGGCCATCGTGCTGCACTGGCTGGTGGCGCTGCTGGTTTTTGTGGGGTTTCCGCTCGGCGTCTACATGCAGGATTTGCCGCTGTCTCCCACCAAGCTTCAGCTTTACAGTTATCACAAGTGGATTGGCATCACGGTGCTGCTGCTGGCGGGCTTGCGCGTGGTGTGGCGGCTGACGCACCGGCCGCCGCCGCTGCCCGACAGCGTGGTGCGCTGGCAGCGTCAGGTGAGCGCGGCGGTGCATGGATTGCTCTACCTATTGATTCTAGCCATTCCGCTGTCGGGCTGGCTGATGAGTTCGGCCAAGGGTTTTCCTGTGGTGTGGTTCGGCGTCGTGCCGCTGCCGGATCTGGTTGGCAAGGACAAGGCCTTGGGCGATTTGCTGGTCGGGGTACACCAGGCTCTGAATTTCACGCTGCTGGGACTGGTCATCCTGCATGTGGCTGCGGCACTCAAGCACCATTTCATCGAACGCCAGCCTTTTTTGCAGCGCATGGGCTGGAACAAACAGGAGCAGCTATGAAACCGATTATCAGGTATTGGGCTTTGCTGGCGGCGCTGGCCACGCCTGCGGCACATGCAGTGGAATATCAAACCGTGCTGCCGAGGCAGAGCGCGATCGGTTTCGAGTTCCGCCAGATGGGGGTGCCGGTGGCAGGCGGGTTCAAGCGCTTCACGACCCAGATGCGCTTCGATCCGGCCAAACCCGAAGCCGCCAGCGCGCGCATCGAAATCGATCTCGCCAGCATCGACGCCGGTTCGGTGGAAGCCGACGACGAATCCGCCGGCAAGTTGTGGTTTAACCGCAGCGCGTATCCCAAGGCAGTGTTCACGTCCAGCCAGATCCGTGCGCTGGGCAACAACCGCTATGAACTGCGCGGCACGCTCACGCTCAAGGGCAAAAGCCGCGTGATGATCGTGCCGGTGACGTACAGCCCCGGCAAAAACGTCGCGACTTTTGACGGCGTGTTCATTCTCAAACGCCTGGAATTCGGCATCGGCGAGGGCATGTGGTCCGACGTCGCCACCGTTGCCAATGAAGTCCAGGTCAAGTTCCGCATTGCCGCCAGCGGCAAATAACCCGTTGTTCCCTATCTTTCAGGAGAGTTACATGAAACGCCTTGCCCCATTGATCGCCCTTGCTACTGTTGCCGCCACCGCTCAGGCCGCGCCCGAAACCTACACCATCGACAACAGCCACACTTACCCGCAGTTCACCTATACCCACCTGGGCTTTTCCAAGCAGACGCATAAATTCGACAAGACCAGCGGCAAGGTGGTGCTCGACCGCGCAGCCAGGACCGGCTCGGTGGACGTCACCATCGACGCGACCTCGGTCAACACGGGCTACGCATTGTTCAACGAGCATATCCAGGCTGCGGACTACTTCGATACCGCCAAGTATCCGACGATCACTTTCAAGTCCAGCAAGATGAACTTCAAGGGCGACGAGCCGGTCAGCCTGGAGGGCGATCTCACCATCAAGGGCGTGACCCAACCGGTGACGCTCACGGTCACCCATTTCAAATGCATGCCGCACCCGATGCTGAAAGTGCCGGCCTGCGGCGCCAACGCCACGGCCACGGTCAAGCGCTCGGATTTCAACATGGGCAAGAACGTGCCCTACGTCGGGGATGACATCACCCTGAGCCTCGCCATCGAAGCCATGAAAGTCCCCGCAGCCGCGAAGTAATATCGCTGACGGAAGGTCGCCACTTCGACGCAGGCTGTTGGGTTTCCAACAGCCTGCTGTTTTTTTGTGCCGTAACACGCTAATCGATATTTTTTAACGTGTTGTTTTGTATTGATAAAATCTATTTCTGGGTGGGTGAACAGGCATGGCATGACGGTTGCAAGTAGGTGTGCATAGCCCTTCGGGGCGCAACACCTGGGAGCCTCAAATGAACCGACTTGCCCTGCTGACCGTGCTTGCCACTCTTGCCGCTTCTGCCCAGGCCGCACCCGAAACCTACGTTATCGACAATAGCCAGACGGTGGCAAACTTCAGCCTCAGCATGCTGGGCGTGTCGAACAAAGCGCACAGGTTCGAGAAAACCAGCGGCAAGGTCGTGCTCGATCCGGTGACCCAGACGGGCACGGTCGAGGTCGATATCGATGCCGCCTCGGTGAACACCGGCATGGCGATGCTCGACGACAAAATGCAGTCGGCCGATTTCTTCGATGCCGCCAACTTTCCGGTGATCCGTTTCAAGTCCAGCACCCTGACGCTGAATGGCGACCAGATGAGCCTGAGCGGCGACCTCACCATCAAGGGCGTAACCAGGCCGGTGACGCTGTCGGTAACCCGCTTCAAGTGCTCGCCGACTTCCGGCCTGCAGGGCGATACCTGCATCGCCAATGCCAACGTCACGATCAAGCGTTCCGAGTTCAACATGGGCAAATACCGCTTTCTTGCCGGAAATGAGGTTGCCTTGAATCTGGTGATCGGCGCGGTCAAGTCGGCCACGTCGATTCAAGTGGCGAGCCGCCAATAAGCCCGGCGTTCCCGCTCGCTCAATTGAGCCGACTGACGCCATGAGTTGAGCGGGTAAAATGGCGTTTTGCTGTCTGGAACGCCTCCTGTGCAACCCCATCAACTTGAACTCCTCGCGCCTGCGCGCGACGCCGATATCGGCATCGAAGCCGTCAACCACGGTGCCGATGCCATTTATATCGGCGGACCCTCATTCGGCGCGCGCTCTTCGGCGGCCAACGAGGTGGCTGACATCGCGCGGCTGGTGGCGCACGCGCACCGCTTCAACGCGCGCGTGTTCGTCACCCTCAACACGATTCTGCGCGACGACGAACTGGGGCCTGCACGGCAGCAGATCGTTGCGCTTTACGAAGCCGGCGTCGATGCGCTGATCATTCAGGACATGGGGCTGCTGGAACTCGACCTGCCGCCGATCCAGTTGCACGCCAGCACCCAGACCGATATTCGCACCCCGGAAAAAGCCCGCTTCCTGCAGGACGTGGGACTGAATCAAATTGTGCTGGCGCGCGAACTCGATCTCGCGCAGATTGCCGCCATCCGTTCCGCCACCGATTGCACCCTCGAATTCTTCGTCCACGGCGCGCTCTGCGTCGCCTACAGCGGCCAGTGCTACGTCAGCCACGCCAATACCGGGCGCAGCGCCAATCGCGGTGACTGCTCGCAAGCCTGCCGCCTGCCGTATCAGGTCACCGACATGCAGGGCCGCATCGTCGCGCACGACAAGCACGTGCTGTCGATGAAGGACAACAACCAGAGCGACAACCTGCAGGCCTTGATCGACGCCGGCATCCGCAGCTTCAAGATCGAAGGCCGCTACAAGGACATGGGCTATGTGAAGAACATCACCGCCCACTACCGCACGCTGCTCGACCAGATCATCGAGCGCCGCCCGGAGTTCGCGCGCGCTTCATCCGGCCGCACCACGTTCGCCTTCACGCCCGACCCCGACCAGAACTTCAACCGCGAATTCACCGACTACTTCGTCGGCGGGCGCCGCGATGACATCGGCGCCTTCGACTCACCCAAAAACCCCGGCCTGCCGATTGGTTATGTGAGCAGGATCGGCGACAAATGGGTCGAGCTGTTTGCCGACTCGGCCGATACCGTGCTGAACAATGGCGACGGCCTGTGCTACTACACCCTGCACAAGGAACTCGCCGGCCTTGCGATCAACCGCGCCGAAAAACTGGGTGAGGGAAAATGGCGCGTATTCCCCAAAGACCCGATCGCCAGTTTCAAGGACTTGCGTGCCGGCACCATGCTCAACCGCAACCGCGACATGAACTGGGTGCGCATGCTGGACAAGGAATCCAGCGAGCGCCGCATCGGCGTGTGGCTGCGGCTGGAAGAAACGGACGCCGGTTTTGCACTGACACTGGCCGACGAAGACGGCCACAGCGTCACCGTGGCCGCGGCGCATGCGAAAGAGCCCGCCAACGACGCCGCCAAAGCCGAAGCCACGCTCAACGCGCATCTCGGCAAACTGGGTGCCACAGCCTATGAGGCGAGGAGCATTGCGCTGGAATTGAGCCAGCCGTGGTTCGTGCCGGCGTCGTTCATCAATGCCTTGCGCCGCGATGCCATCGCCGCGCTCGACGCCGAACGCGCCGCGGCTTACGTGCGGCCTATGCGTGCGCAGGCAGTCGAGCCGCCTGCCATGTATCCGGAAGACACGCTGAGCTATCTCGCCAACGTCTACAACCACAAGGCGCGTGATTTTTACGCCAGGCACGGCGTCAAGGTCATCGCCGCCGCGTATGAGAGCCACGAGGAAGCTGGCGAAGTCTCGCTGATGATCACCAAGCATTGCGTGCGCTATTCGTTGAGCCTGTGCCCCAAACAGGCCAAGGGCGTGACCGGAGTACAGGGCACCGTGCGCGCCGAGCCGCTCACGCTCATCAATGGCAGCGAAAAGCTCACCCTGCGCTTCGACTGCAAGCCGTGCGAAATGCATGTGGTGGGCAAGCTCAAACCCGCAGTCGCCAAAGCCGGCGCGCCGCTGAGCTTTTATAAAACGCGGCCCGGCGCCTGAACGCCCGCGGGCAGACAACTCAGGCCTGGCGGTTTGAAAGGGTGATGCGGGAGGCTGGATTCAGCGCTGAAATGGCGCGCGACTGATACGCGTGAATCGCGGGTGCGTGTGCCAGATAGGGCCGCTGCGCGCTACAGACATTCCGCCCGCTCGATCAGGCACGCATAGTCGCCCATCTCGAATTCACGGCACACCCAGGGCCGGTTTTCGTAAATCGAGCATTTCATGTTGTCCCGGTTCAAGGCCGCACACCAGCCGTCTTCCAGTCGCGCCATGTGCCAGCAGCCCCACTCGTCGACCTCAATGAAGTGTTCCGGCACGCCGGTGTCGGTAATCAGCATGACTTCCAGCCGGCAACAGCAGGCTCGACAGTTGGAGCACGTTACCTCGGCATCAGGCAGGGGAGGCGGTTCGATCGTCATGTGGGGTTTTTCAGGTTTGGACGCGCGTTTTCGATAAATGAAGCCGACCCCGGCTTAGCAGTTGGGGGTCGCCGAATGTGCCAACAGGCGATCTTCACACGAACCCCGCTTGGCCGGAAAATCTTTTGTCTAAGGTCGTGCTGTTTAGGCATAAAGATCAAATATTGTTTCGGGGATGATCAAAATAATCATGAATTGATCTGTATGCCAATTTGTAGGAGTGAACACGCCGCGATCAACAGTCCTTAGCGTGGATATCTATAGGCATAAAGATCAATATTTATTGTATTCAATGCAAAATACAGTATAAATTGACCTATATGCCAAAAAGACAAAAACGCAGTCCGGAGGTTTCGGCCCTGATCGCCGAAATCCTGCTCGCCGGCAAATCCATGACGCCACCCATCACCGCAGGGGAAATGGCGCTGCGCGCCGGAATTTCGCCAGAGACCTTATCCAGAATGAAGCGCTATGGGCGCGGCGATATGGCCGTGATCAATGATCTGGCGGCCATCGCTGGCCTTCAGCTCAAGCTCTCGCGCGGCGATGGCGCACGTGAAAAGCTGATGGCAGGCGCCTTCTTCGATGACTGATCGCCATGCCGTGATCTGGACCCGGGTGAGTGGACAGCCCTTCAAAATGGCGAGCGTCGTGGCAACAGCGCGGGAATGCCGGATCGCCTACACCAAGGACTTCATCGCCACCGGGCTTCCCGGCCTGTCGTTGATGGCCGACCCCGCGATCATCGGGCAGGAAGCCATGGTCTGGCAGTCAACCGAAATCCGGCCGCTCCACCCCCGCCTCCTGGCCATGATCCCGCCCAACCAGGCGGGCAACCTGCAGCGCCGGATCTATGCCCAAATATTGGCCAGGCAGCCCGCGCCGCCTGCGCCAGGGCTGGAAACCGAGTGGGCAATGCTCATGCTGGCCGGGCATGACGGCATTGGGCATATCGATGTGTTTGCGGACGACATGCAGGCGACCGAATGGTATGTGCACACGCGTGTTCAACCGGCGGCAGCCATTCAGAACAGCCGTTCGGCCATTTGGACAATCCTCCGGGCCGAGGTGCGGCAGCATTCCAGCGAGACGCAAGGGCTGTTGGGCCTGGCCGACATGCTTGGCCCGACGCCATCCGCCGGGGGAATGATCTCGAAGGTATTGCTCACGATCCCCGATCGAGAGGCGTGGACGGGGGAGTTTCTGCCATTCGGCGTGCGGCCGGAAGGCGAGCGCTTCGTCGATGTGATCGTCAAGATCGAAGAGCCGCAATACGATGGCCTGCTCGACCTGGAGTCACTTTGCCTGGACGTGCACCGCGCGGCGGGCTTTGACGTGCCCCGGTCGTGGCGGCTCGATATCGACGGGTTGCGGCTGCTGGCTATCGAGCGCTTCGATCGTGACCACGCTGGACTGCCTATTCCTTTTGAAAGCCTGTTGACGGTGTTTTCAGCCGGCTCCAGGCGAATTCAGGGTACAGCCGATGTGACGTGGCCCGAGCTTGGGAACATGGTGGGAAAAATCAGTCGACTGTGCAACCTCGACATTCGCCTGGCGCAGGAAACCCTGTATCGCCGCCTGGCGTTTGCGTTGATGACCGGCAACGGCGACATGCATCTGGACAATATCGGCTTGCTGGGCAGCAAAAATACCGTCCGCTTGTCGCCCGTTTACGACCCCGCCCCGATGCGCGCCTGGCCACGGCACAACCTGCGTATGGCCATCGGAATTGCGTTCGAGCCGGGAACATCGATCTACGCACAAATCGCGCAAACCGCCCCATCATTTGGCTTGTCCGTCGATCAGGGACGCGACATCCTGCACGCAGCGGCTAGCGCAACAGAAGACTTTTGCGAGCGCGTCATGGCCCTGGAAAAAGTGCCACCCGACCGGCGCGAAATCCTTGTCGGTGTCGTCCGTAAAGAAAGGGCGATGCTGGGGGCTGCATACGGGCAGGCGAGGCGGCCATGATTTCCATCCGTTACAGCCAACGAGGTGGGGCATCAAGGGCTGAGTGACCCGGTTCGATAAGGTTTCTTCGATTTCTGCTGCATTCATGGGGCATCGTGCCTGTGTGGTTTTTCCCCGCGCGTGACCGGGATGCAGTGACCGAAGCGTCACTGCGGGGGCCAGCATTGTGGATGCTTGCATGTACGTAGCCTTTGCCAGGACGCAACTGGCCGTCCGGAGCCTTCGAGCGGTTGGTGTCCTGCTTGGGTTGCGCAGCGCCATCGCCCCCCACGCTGAATCCACTCCGACCGAGCTGCTACAACCCCGCCAGCGTCCGGATGTGCGCGGCCACGCTGCGCCCCAGCGAGCCGAGGTCGTAGCCGCCTTCGAGCACCGAGACGATGCGGCGTTCGGCGTGGCGTGCGGCGACCGCCATGACCTGTTCGGTGATCCAGACGTAATCCGCTTCGACCAGGCCGAACTGCGCCATGTCGTCTTCGCGGTGGCCGTCGAAGCCGGCGGAGAAAAAGATCATCTGGGGGGAGAAGGCTTGCAGGCGGGGCAGGATCTGCGCGCTGAAGGCTTCGCGGTAGAGCTGGCCGCTGGTGTGGGCGGGCAGCGGCACGTTGACGATGCGCGAGTTGGCGGTGTCGGCGCCGGAGTAGGGGTAGAAGGGGTGCTGGAAGGTGGAGCACAGCATGACGCGCGGGTCGTCCTGGAAGATGTCTTCGGTGCCGTTACCGTGGTGGACGTCGAAATCGACAATGGCGACGCGTTCGAGGCCGTGCTGGTCGAGCGCATGGGCGGCGGCGACGGCGACGTTGTTGAAAAAGCAGAAGCCCATGGCCTGGGTGCGGGTGGCGTGGTGGCCGGGCGGGCGGCAGGCGACGAAGGCGTTGGCGGCTTCGCCGCGCATGACCATGTCCACCGCCAGAATTGCGCCGCCGGCGGCATGCCGGGCGGCGTCCAGGGTGTGCGGGTTCATGCTGGTGTCGGGGTCGAGCGCACGGTGGCCTGTGCTGGGCGAGGCAGCTTCGACGGCGTCGATATAGGCGGCGCCGTGCACGCGCAGCAGCTGGTTGTGCGTAACCGGCGGGGCGTCCCGATGCAGCAGAAAATCGAACAGCCGGGCAGCATGCAGCTGGTCGTCGATGGCGCCGAGGCGCGCAGGGCTTTCCGGATGCCAGCCGCCCATGTCGTGCAGGAGGAAGCTGGGGTGAGTGATGTAGGCGGTTTGCATGCGTTGGCTAGGGCGGGAACAGGATGGCTATGGTTCGGCACTATAGCCCGGCAAGATGGCGCGGTAACAGGGGATGGCCTAGCATGGGCTGTCCCGCGCCTGATGGCGCACCGTTTCAACTTTTCTGCTTCCTCTCCATGCCCCAACACTATCTGCACGCCCTGTTCAATGCCGGTTCGGTGGCGGTTTTTGGCGCCAGTGAACGCGAGGATTCGGTCGCCGGCATCCTGTTCCGCAACCTGCGCCATGCCGGCTACAAGGGGGCGGTCTATCCGGTCAACCCCAAGCACGAGACAGTGTTCGGCGAACGCTGTTATGCCTCGGCCAGTGAGCTGCCGGCCGTGCCGGAACTGGCGCTGATCGCCACGCCAGCGCCGACTGTGGCGGCGATCATGGACGCCTGCGGCGAGCGCGGCATCCGTCATGCCATCGTGCTGTCGGCCGGATTTCGCGAGGTGGGCGCGGCGGGCGTGGCACTGGAAGCGTCGCTGACGGCGGTCGCCAAAAAGCACGGCATCCGTTTCATCGGCCCCAACTGCCTCGGCATCCAGCGGCCGTCGATCGGGTTGAATGCCACGTTCAGTCAGGGCGCTACGCTGTCCGGCGACCTTGCGCTGGTGTCGCAGTCCGGCGCGATCTGCACCGCGATGCTGGACTGGGCAGAAACCAATGGCATCGGATTTTCCAGCGTGATTTCCACCGGCGCATCGGCCGATCTCGATTTTGGCGAAATCCTCGACTACCTTGCCAGCGATACGCAAACCCGGGGCATCCTGCTTTACATCGAAGGCATCCGTGACGCGCGCCGCTTCATGAGCGCCTTGCGGGCGACGTCGCGCTTCAAGCCCATCGTCATGGTCAAGGTGGGACGCCACGCGGCGGGGTCGAAAGCGGTGCAGTCGCACACCGGTGCGCTGGTGGGATCCGACGCAGTGTTCGATGCGCTGGTGCGGCGCGCGGGCGTGGTGCGGGTCAATACCATCCTGCAGCTGTTCGCCTCGGCGCGCGCGCTGTCGACCCACATCCAGCCCGGCGGTAACCGCCTCGCTATCGTCACCAACGGCGGCGGCCCCGGCGTGATGGCGACCGACCTCGCGGTCGAGCTGGGGGTGCGCATGGCCGAGCTGTCGCCGGCGACGATCGAAGCGCTCAACGCCGTGCTGCCGGCCAACTGGTCGCAGGCCAATCCGCTCGACATCATCGGCGACGCGCCGCAGGCGATGACGCGGCCAACCGAAGCGGCTGCGGCCGTGATCGAGGTGGCGAAAACGTCCAGCAAGCCGGTGCTGACCTGCTGGATGGGCGAGGCACAGGTGTTCGAGGGGCGCCGCCTGTTCAAGCAGGCGGGTATTCCCTACTTCACCACGCCGGAACCGGCAGTCGAGGTGTTTTCGTTTCTCTCCGCCTTCTACGAGAACCAGCGCCAGCTGATGCAGACGCCGGGGCCGCTGTCGCAGCAGGCCGCGCCGGACGCTGAAGGCGCGCGCCTGATCATCGAAAGCGCGCTGGCTCATGGCCGCCATTTGCTGAACGAGGTGGAGTCGAAGGCGCTGCTGGCGGCGTTCCACATCCCGATCGCGCAGACGTTCATCGCCCGCGATCCGATGGAAGCGATGCTGCTGGCGCAGCAGATGGGGTTTCCGGTGGCGATGAAAATCAACTCGCCCGACATCACCCACAAAACCGACGTCAACGGCGTGCGCCTCGGCCTGTCGAGCGGGCAGGCGGTGCGTGCCGCCTTTGGCGACATGCTGGCCGACGTCAAGCGCCTGCGGCCCGACGCCACGCTCGACGGCATCGTTCTCGAACCGATGGTGGCGCGGCCGCATGCGCGCGAAGTGCTGCTGGGCATGATTTCAGATCCGGTGTTGGGGCCGGTGATCGTGTTCGGCGCCGGTGGCGTCGACGTCGAGGCCTTGCAGGACCGTGCGGTGACCCTGCCGCCGCTGAACCAGTTTCTGGCGCGCGACCTGATCCAGCGCACCCGCGTGTCGACCTTGCTGGGCGCGTTCCGCAACCGGCCGCCGGTCGACAGGGATGCGCTGGAGGACGTGCTGCTGAGGCTGTCGGAAATGGTCTGCGAACTGCCCTGGCTGGCCGAGCTCGACATCAACCCGCTGCTGGTGGACGAACACGGCGCGCTGGCGCTGGACGCGCGCATCGTCATCGCGCCGCGGGTGCCGACCGCCGACCGCTACAGCCACATGGCGATTCACCCCTATCCGTCGCATCTGGTGACGCACTGGCAGTTGCCCGGCGGCAACGACGTC
>NCHD01000171.1 GCA_002257045.1 Hydrogenophilales bacterium 16-61-112
CACGTCGACCACGGCAAAACCTCGCTGCTCGACACCATCCGCCGCACCCGTGTGGCCAGTGGCGAAGCAGGTGGCATCACCCAGCACATCGGCGCGTATCACGTCGAAACCGAAAAGGGCATGATCACCTTCCTCGACACCCCGGGTCACGAAGCGTTTACCGCAATGCGGGCACGCGGCGCCAAGGCGACCGACATCGTGGTGCTGGTGGTGGCGGCGGACGACGGCGTAATGCCGCAGACCATCGAAGCCATCCACCATGCCAAGGCAGCCAATGTGCCGCTGGTGGTAGCAGTCAACAAAATCGATAAGCCCGGCGCCAACGTTGAGCGGATTCGCCAGGAACTGGTCGCGCAGGGTGTCACGCCGGAAGAATGGGGTGGCGATACGCAGTTCGTCGAAGTGTCGGCCAAGGCCAACACCAATATCGACGGCCTGCTCGATGCCATCCAGTTGCAGGCTGAAGTGCTCGAACTGAAAGCAGCCGCAACCGGCTCCGCCAAAGGCATCGTCATCGAAGCGCGTCTGGACAAGGGCAAGGGCCCGGTTGCTACGCTGCTGATCCAGTCCGGCACTTTGCGCCGTGGCGACATGGTGCTGGCCGGCCAGGTATTTGGTCGCGTCCGTGCCATGCTCGACGAAACGGGCAAGCCGGTGACTGAAGCGGGTCCGTCGATTCCGGTCGAAGTACAGGGTCTCTCCGATGTGCCGCAAGCCGGCGAAGACATGATGGTCTTGCCGGACGAACGCAAGGCGCGCGAGATCGCGCTGTTCCGTCAGGGCAAATTCCGCGATGTGCTGCTGGCCAAAAAGCAGGCCTCGAAGATGGAAACAATGTTCGGCCAGATCGGCAAGGAAGAAGTGCAGCAATTGCCCATCATCCTCAAGGCCGACATGCAGGGCTCGTACGAAGGCTTGGCCCATGCACTGACCAAGCTGTCCACCGACGAAGTCAAGGTCAACATCATCCACAGCGCGGTCGGTGCCATTACCGAATCCGACGTCAATCTGGCACTCGCTTCAAAGGCGGTACTGATCGGCTTCAACGTGCGCGCCGATGCGTTGGCGCGCAAACTGGCCGAGTCCAGCGGTGTGGATATCCGCTACTACAACATCATCTACGAAGCCGTGGATGAGGTGAAAGCAGCCCTGTCCGGCATGCTGGCGCCCGAGAAGCGTGAAAGCGTGATCGGCACCGTCGAAATTCGCCAGGTCTTCGTGATTTCAAAGGTGGGCTCGATTGCCGGTTGCTACGTGACGGACGGCGTCATCAAACGCAACGCCGGCATCCGCGTGATCCGCAACAACACGGTAATCCATCAGGGCGAACTCGACTCGCTCAAGCGCTTCAAGGATGACGTGAAAGAAGTCAAAGCCAACTTCGAATGCGGTCTGAGCCTGAAGAACTTCAACGACATCCAGGTGGGCGACCAGCTGGAAGTGTTTGAAGTCGTGGAAGTCGCGCGCTCGCTGTAATGCCGAAGGACTTTCCACGGGCGCGCCGCGTCGCCGACCAGATTCAGCGCGAACTGCCGGAGTTGATCCGGCAGGAAGTGAAGGATCCGCGCGTCGGCATGCTGACCATCACCGAGGTGGAGGTCAACCGCGACATGGA
>NCHD01000172.1 GCA_002257045.1 Hydrogenophilales bacterium 16-61-112
GGAACATCAGCTATTGAACAGTTGCTTCAGGTCGACATCCTTGGTTTCTGCTGCCGCAAAGCGCAGCAATGAAAACTGGCTGAATCCAAACAGGCGCGCGATAACGGTGTCGGGAAACTGCTCGACGCGCACGTTGTTGATATTCACCGAGTCGTTATAAAACTCGCGGCGATCGGCAATGGCGTTTTCCAGTCCGCTGATGCGCGACTGTAAATGCTGGAAGTTTTCATTGGTTTTAAGCTCGGGATAGGCCTCGGCAACCGCAAACAGATTTCCCAGTCCCAGCCGCAACGCGCCTTCTGCCTGCCCCAGTGCAGGAATGTTGTGAGACTCGCGCGCACTGGCCACCTGGCTGCGCGCCTGCATGACCTTTTCCAGCGTCTCCTGCTCGAACTGCATGTATTGCTTGCAGGTTTCCACCAATTTGGGAAGTTCGTCGTGGCGCTGCTTGAGCAGCACGTCGATATTTGACCAGGCTTTGCCGACGTTGTGTTTAAGCGTCACCAACTGGTTGAAAATGAACACCCCGAACACGATGAGGATCGCGAGCAGAATGAGTAGAACCAGGCCGCCAGACATAGTGGGCTCCAATAGTCATGGGAATATAAACCGGAAATTTAGCGGACAACGTATGCGATTCTTGAGCGTTCGGCAGTCCAATGCGAGCGCAAAGGATTGCCGATATTTCAGTGTCGTCGAGCTGGATCGGATTCGTTTTCATGCTGCTCCCGCGGCTGTTGGCGACAATGCGCGGGATATCGTCTGGTGCGACGCCGAAATGCGCCAGCTTGGGGAGCCGCAGTGCTTCGGTCCAGGTTTCGAGCGTGTGGACCAGTGCTCTATGCGCTGAATCCTGGTCTAGCTGGCCTTGTCCGCTCAACAAGCGCCCGACCAGAGCATATTTGACCAGCGCGGGATGTTCAGGTGCGCGAGCGCGCAGTGCCTCAATGTTGATCCGCGTGGCTGTCGCTACCAGGGTTCCACATGCAACGCCGTGGGGAATCGGGAAAAAAGCGCCCAATGGTGCGGCCAGACCATGTACTGAACCGAGTCCAACCTGCGCCAGCGTAATGCCTGAAACCAGTGCTGCGTAAGCCATCTGCTCACGCGCGACCGAGTTGCCGGCATCGTCATATAACGCCAGCAAGCCATCGCGTACAGCCTTCATCCCGCCCCACGCAAGGGAATCTGTTAGTGGCGCTGCACGACTAGAAACGTAGGACTCGAGAAGTTGGGTTAGCGCGTCCATCCCATTTGCTGCAATGACAGCAGGAGGACAACTGCTCAGTAAATCCGGATCGATCAATGCATAAGCCGCAACCAGCTTGTCGTCACGAAAGGATTTTTTGAACCCGTGATGTCCTTGAACGCTTAAAACAGCATTCTTGGTTGCTTCCGAGCCGGTTCCAGCCGTCGTAGGCACAGCAATGAACGGGGTTGCGGGACCTATATAAGGGAGCTCGGGGCCAACTCCTTCCAAGTGGTCCATCACCGAGTTGCCAGGGATGAGCAAACCCGCGATTGCTTTTGCTGCATCCAGTGCGCTGCCACCGCCAACCCCAATCACTACATCAATCTGTTCAGCACGAAAAATCGA
>NCHD01000026.1 GCA_002257045.1 Hydrogenophilales bacterium 16-61-112
GCGCCGTGATTTTGGCCCCGTTTATTTGCAGAGAGAAACCGGCATGAACTTTCCCTCTGCATTCATCAAGAACGAACCGGCCCCCGCATCGGCCAAAGAGTCCTTCATTGACTACGCGTCGTTGCGTGCGCTGGTGGTGGACGACTACCCGGGCATGCGCAATGCCCTGCGCCTGACGCTTTCCAATTTCGGCGTGGTCAAGGTCCAACTGGCTGCCAATGCTTCGGAAGCCTTGTTTCATGTCAAAAACAAGGAATTCGATTTCATCCTGTGCGATTTCAATCTGGGCGACGGCCGCGACGGCCAGCAACTGCTGGAAGAGTTGCGCCACGGCAACCTGGTCTCGCTGGAAACCGTTTTCATGATGGTCACCGCCGAGTCGTATTACGAGAAAGTCGCTGCTACTGCCGAACTGGCTCCGGACGATTACATGATCAAGCCTTTCAGCGCAGAAATCCTGCGCAGCCGGCTTGAGGCTATTTTGCTGCGCAAACGGGCATTTCGCGACGTCTACCGGCATTTCCTCGCACAGGATCTGGAAGCAGCGCTGGTAGCGTGCGATGTGCTGATCCGCAGCAAGCCGAAGTATCTGGTCGACGCCTTGCGCTTCAAGGGCGAGATTCTGGTCACGCTGGGGCGCTTTGATGAAGCCGAAGCCCTGTACAAGCAGGTCATCGCGATGCGCGCCATTCCCTGGGCACGCCTGGGGTTGGCGCGTTCGTTGCACCTGCAGAAGAAGGAAGAACCAGCGGAAGAGGAGTTGCGGGATGTGCTGGAACACGCCCCCTCCATGGTCGCAGCCTACGACCTGCTGGCTGATGTGTGCTTGGCTAAAAAAGATGGCGCGGCGGCCCAGACTGCGCTGGAACAGGGCGTGGCCATTTCCGGCAAGACCGTGCGTCGCCAGCAAAAACTCGGTGAGGTTGCCTACAGCAATGGCGATCTCGATACAGCCCGCACCGCTTATACCAACACGCTGGAAAAGGGCCGCCATTCCATCTTCGTCACGCCAGCCGATCTCGGCAACCTGTGCCGGGTGCAGATCGAGCAGGGCGACCTGAAGGCGGTTGCCGATACGCTGAAAAAAAACAAGTCCAGCCTGCAAGGCAGTCCTGAAGGCAAGCTGGTGATGGCGGTTTCGCAAAGCATGCTGCATAACGAGGCTGGCAACCTGCAGGAAGCGGTAAAAACCCTGGATGAAGTCGCGGCCCTGAGAAGCACAGGCACACGATGCGACCCTCAGATGATGCTTGATCTGGCTGGCGTGTGCATGGCCACCGGCCGCGAAGGGGAGGCCGATGGCATCGTCGCCGAAGTCGCGCGAAATGCCCATGACAGTGAATCGCTTTTGGCCAAGGCCCGCAAAATTTATGACCAGGCCGGACGCAGCGATGCGGGCGCAGCGGTGCTGGCGTCGGCTACCGCCGACGTCCGCAAACTCAACAATGAAGGCGTCGTGCTGGCGCAAAAAGGCGATTACAAAACCGCAGTCGAAAAACTGCTTACCGCCTGTGACGAGGCGCCGTATAACCCGCGCATCATCATGAACGCGGTATGGGTGATCCTCAAATATACCGACCAGGTGGGGATGGATGAAAAAATGATCGACATCGCCCGCAAGCATCTGGCCGAAGCTGAACGCCAGGCGCCAGGCCATTCACGCATCTCGGGATTGCGGCTGCACCTGAAGGATGTCGAAAATCGTTTTGGCATGAGCAAATCGTGAGCGAGGGCACGCCGGGATGAATCTTGACAGCACCACGCTTTATGCAGCCCTGATTCATGAGCTGAAAAATAATCTGGGCCTGCTGGCAATGACACTCGACGGTATTCCGGGGCAGGCCGAGCCGCAACACGATCGCACTGTCGACGATGCGCGCCTGCTGTGCCAAAGCGTGATGGACCGGCTACAGCAGGCCTTGCTGATCTACAAAGCCGACAACCAGCAGCTGGACCCCACGATTGACGCCTATTCACCTCATGATCTGCTGCATGAGCTTATGGAGCGAACCGCTGCCTTGTCGCGCGGGCGTTTTCGGGTCGAAATCGAGCTGGCGCCGAATGTCCCTGCGATATGGTTCTTTGATCGCGACCTGATCGTGATGGCGCTGGTCAATGCGATCCAGAATTCACTGGCTTATGCGCGTTCGTGCATCCGTATCGAAGCGGCCATGGTCGGGGGCTGTCTGGCGCTCCTGGTGCGAGATGACTCCGAGGGCTATCCGGCACATATTCTGGCGAGCGTAGCCAACCATACGCCGTATCGTTCGACCGGTACCGGTCTTGGCTTGCAGTTTGCTCGGCTGGTGGCCCAAGCGCATGAAAACAAAGGACGTTCCGGTGAGCTTCGGCTCTACAATGAGACCGGCGCGGTTTTCTGCCTGTTACTGCCCTGACGGGCGGGGGAAAATTGGACGTACAAAGACGTACAAACCGGTCTTAGCTCATGATGGGGCGCTGGCTGCGCCGCATGAGTCCCCTTCGAAACTTGGCCCTACTTGTAGCGGGCTTGAAAATCCCGTTTCGCACCTCAAAATACAGTATCCAATTCAGGTTTATTCTGGCTATGCCAACCAAACGAGAAAGCACTACCCTACTGGAACCGGTTTCCGCCAAGGTCAAACCGCCGCCTTTGTACAAGGTCATGCTCCTCAACGATGACTACACGCCGATGGAATTCGTGGTGCATGTCCTCAAGAAGTTTTTTGGTATCGACGAAGAACGGGCGACACAAATCATGCTCAAAGTGCATACTGAAGGCGTGGGCGTCTGCGGGATCTATCCCAAGGATATTGCGAGTACCAAGGTTGAACAGGTCGTGGATTTCGCGCGTCAGCATCAGCATCCGCTGCAATGTACGATGGAGGAGGTTTAAATGATTGCCCAAGAACTCGAAGTCACGCTGCACATGGCATTCATGGATGCGCGGCAAAAGCGCCACGAATTTATTTCGGTGGAGCATCTGTTGCTGGCGATGCTCGACAACCCTTCCGCTATTGAGGTTTTGCGTGCCTGTGGCGCGAACATCGAGACCATGCGCGAACAGCTCGACCATTTCATTACCGAGCACACGCCCAAGGTGACCACCGAGGGCGAAGTGGACACGCAACCCACGCTCGGCTTCCAGCGCGTGATCCAGCGCGCCATCCTGCATGTCCAGTCGTCCGGAAAGAAAGAAGTCACCGGTGCCAATGTGCTGGTGGCCGTATTCGGCGAAAAGGATTCACACGCGGTGTATTTCCTGACCCAGCAGGGCATCACGCGGCTGGATATCGTGAACTTTATTTCACATGGAATCAGCAAAACGCCGCATAGCGATCCGGCCCCGCGTGCAGACGAGCCGACCGAGGCTGGGTCGGAAGCGGCTGCCGCGTCGCCGCTGGATAGCTTTGCCCAGAATCTCAATACCCAGGCGCTGGCTGGCAAGATCGATCCCTTGATCGGCCGCGACCAGGAACTTGAACGGGTTATCCAGACCCTGTGTCGCCGGCGTAAAAACAACCCGTTGCTGGTGGGTGAGGCAGGGGTGGGGAAAACCGCCATTGCCGAAGGCCTGGCACGCCGCATCATCGAAGGCTCGGTGCCCGAGATTCTGGCGCAAAGCACGGTGTATTCCCTGGACATGGGCGCCTTGCTAGCCGGCACCAAGTATCGGGGCGATTTCGAGCAACGCCTGAAAGGGGTGCTGAAGCAGCTTGCGGACAATCCCAAAGCCGTTCTGTTCATTGATGAAATCCACACACTGATCGGCGCAGGGGCGGCATCCGGCGGCACGCTTGATGCGTCCAACCTGTTGAAACCGGCGCTTTCTTCCGGCCAGCTGCGTTGCATCGGCGCAACCACGTATACCGAATACCGCGGAATTTTCGAGAAAGACCATGCTTTGTCGCGGCGTTTCCAGAAAATCGATGTGCCCGAACCTTCGGTCAATGAAACCGTGCAGATTCTGCGCGGACTGAAGTCGCGCTTCGAGGATCACCATGGTGTCAAATACACCTCTGCCGCGCTGACCACGGCTGCACAGCTGTCTGCACGCTATATCAATGACCGTCATTTGCCGGACAAGGCCATTGACGTGATCGACGAGGCCGGCGCAGCGCAACGGATCCTGCCGAAGTCGAAGCAGAAAAAAGTGATTACCCCGCGCGAAATCGAAGACATCATTGCCAAGATTGCGCGCATTCCGCCCAAAACGGTTTCGCTCAACGACAAAAATGCGCTCAAAACGCTCGATCGCGACCTGAAGGCCGTTGTGTTCGGACAGGATGCCGCAATCGACATGCTGGCTACCGCCATCAAAATGTCGCGCAGCGGCCTGGGCAATCCGCAAAAACCCATCGGCAGCTTCCTGTTTTCAGGCCCGACCGGTGTCGGCAAGACAGAAGTCGCGCGCCAGCTGGCCTATGTGCTGGGGGTCGAGCTCATCCGTTTCGATATGTCGGAATACATGGAGCGCCATGCGGTATCGCGCCTGATCGGCGCGCCTCCGGGGTATGTGGGATTCGATCAGGGCGGGCTGCTGACCGAGGCGGTGAACAAGCAACCCTATTCGGTTGTCTTGCTCGATGAAGTTGAGAAAGCCCATCCGGACATCTTCAATGTACTGTTGCAGGTCATGGATCACGGCACTCTGACCGACACCAATGGACGTAAGGCCGATTTCCGCAACGTGGTGCTTGTCATGACCACCAACGCTGGCGCAGAAGTGCTGAACAAGGCCACGATCGGTTTTTCCAATTCACGCGAAAGCGGCGATGAAATGGGCGAGATCCGTCGCATGTTCACGCCAGAATTCCGCAACCGCCTGGATGCGATCATTCCGTTCGCTACGTTGAGTGAGCCGATCATTCTCCAGGTAGTCGACAAATTCCTGATGCAACTGGAAGAGCAGCTGCACGAGAAAAAAGTCGAGGCGGTGTTCACCGACGCGCTGAAAGCCTACCTGGCCAAGAAAGGGTTCGATCCCTTGATGGGTGCGCGCCCCATGGCGCGTCTGATACAGGACACTATCCGCAAGGCACTCGCCGACGAGCTGTTGTTTGGCAAGCTGACTCAGGGCGGGCGTGTGACCATTGATCTGGATGCAAATGACACAGTTCACCTTGAGTTCGAGGAGGCTGTGCCCGCCTGATTGTCGTCAAGTTTTCGTCATGCGTAGCCGTTAGCGTGTAATCGGCGGACGCGTGCCGAAAATTTTGGTTTCCGGTTTCATGTCGGGTGAGGCATGGGACAAACCGAGAGAAGCGCGTTCGCTGGATACCCTTCCAGTCATAAAGGAACACGCATGAAACTCGCCCTGGTAATTCGACTCCTGGCAGCAGGCCTGGTTCTGCTGCTGCCCATCACCCCCTGTTTGGCTGAGGCTGCGGTAGGCAAGACATCTGCCGATAGTCCCATGATGTCAAGCGAAGACCTCAACGCAATCAGTGAACGCATTCGTCAGACCGGCGCAAAGATGCGTGCCGACCTGAAGCAGGCGCGCGCCCGACTCGAAGCCCAGAAGGCGGAGCAAGAGGCTGTACGAATCCAGCAGGCGAAAAGGGAGGCTTCCATCCAGGCGAGGGCTCAACAGGAGGCTTCGATGCAGGCCGAAGCGCGCAAGCGTCAGGCCAGTCTTGAGGCGCAGCGCACTCAGGACGCCCAGAAGCAAGCTCAACAGCAAGCTGATCTCAAGCGCCAGGAAGCGCTGGCTAAAGCCCAGGCAAAAGCAGAAAAACAGGCCGCGCGTGACAGGGCGGCTCAAGCGCTGCTGGCAGCCCGGCAGTCGAGCGGTGTGAGGGCCTTTGCCGAGGCACCCTGAGACGTGCATCACGCGTCATGGAACAGGCTTCCATGACGCGTTTCCTGCCACCGATTTTTACCCGTTTTCGCTGTGCCTGGTCGTGGATGAGGCCATGAGCATACATTCGGGATTTTTTCACTCCCCCCTTGTGCCGGACTTGTGCCGGACAAAACAAAAACGGCGCATAAAGCGCCGTTAAAGCCTGGTGTGGCAGGAGGAGGAGCACCCGGGGAAACCCCGTACCAGGCAATCTACAAGAGAGATCTACTAGATCGTTGTGTCGATCAACACAGCCGTAAGCATTGAAATAGTTATCGGTGACGCTTGCCATTTCTTGATGTTATTGCAGAAATATTTTCCCGACTTGCCGTAGTGGAGCGAATCCCTCACCATGCAGGCCATTCGTTTGTGAGCCAGGCACTCGATTCAAGCCAACCTGATTCATGTACTTGTTAAGCGGCTGACACAGGCGAGTAGCGTAGCGATGGCAGACTTCCCAACCTGATGAACGCATAACCGACCTTTACGATATGACCACTATCCATCCTGTGATTCTTTCCGGTGGCTCGGGCACCCGCCTGTGGCCCTTGTCTCGAGCTGCGCTACCGAAGCAGCTGTTGCCGTTGGCAAGCGATTTCAGCTTGCTTCAGGATACGGTCAGCCGATTGAGCGGCTTTTCCGAGATGGGCGCTCCACTGATGGTGTGCAATGTCGAACACCGTTTCATGATCGCCGAGCAAATGCGGCAGATCAATACGGCACCGCGCGCAATTGTGCTGGAGCCGATGGGGCGCAATACCGCACCGGCCATTGCCGTCGCGGCGCTGATGCTCTCGCGCGATGATCCGGATGCCTTGATGCTGGTGTTGCCTGCCGATCACTTGATCGGTGATGTCGACGCGTTTCATGCAGCAATCCGGACCGCGGCTGTAGCGGCTCAAAAAGGGTATCTGGTCACGTTTGGAATCGTTGCTGCCACGCCTGAAACGGGTTATGGCTACATATGCAAAGGCGCATCCCTGGCCGATGCGCCCGGAGCACATCAGGTTGCTGCGTTTGTCGAAAAGCCCGATCTGGCTACTGCGCAGCAGTATGTCGAATCCGGCGAGTATTTCTGGAACAGCGGCATGTTCCTGTTCCGCGCGACGGATTTTCTGAATGAGCTGCAGAATCTGCGCCCCGACATCCTGGAGGCCAGCCGTGCCGCGCTCGATGCGGCCACGCTGGATCTCGACTTTGTACGGCTTGATCCTGCAGCATTCGAGGCTTGCCCGTCGGACTCGGTCGATTACGCCGTGATGGAGCACACCCGGCGCGCAGCCGTGGTGCCAGCCGATATGGCCTGGAACGACATCGGGGCCTGGACTGCGCTATGGGAGGTTGCCGCCAAGGACGAGCAGGGTAATGCAAGCCGTGGCGACGTGATGCTGGAAAACGCGCACAACAACTTTATCCGCGCCGAAACCCGCATGGTGGCCATGCTGGGCGTATCGGATCTGGTGGTCGTGGAAACCGCGGACGTCGTACTGGTTGCGCACAAGGACCAGGTACAGGATGTGAAAAAGCTGGTTGACCGCCTGAAAGCCGAAAAACGCTGCGAACATCTGGTCCACAAGCAGGTGTACCGGCCTTGGGGCTGGTATGAGGGCATCGACGAGGGCGAGCGCTTTCAGGTCAAGCGCATCATGGTCAAACCCGGCGAGAAGCTGAGCCTGCAGATGCATCACCACCGGGCAGAGCACTGGATCGTGGTGTCGGGAACGGCGCGCGTCACCTGCGGCGACAGCCTGACATTGTTGAGCGAAAACCAGTCCACCTATATTCCGCTGGGCACCTCGCACCGGCTTGAAAATCCTGGAAAAATCGACTTGCACATGATCGAGGTGCAGTCGGGCACGTATTTGGGTGAGGACGATATCGTGCGCTTTGAAGATATTTATCAGCGAACCTGAAGCGGTTCGATCGCATGACCCCGGCTGCCGGTGCGATGCCTGCAGCCACTCACTTGAGTGCTTTAGCTGGTTTCCCGTTTGTTTTCATGCGGTTTTATGTCCGGTTCGGGTTTTCCGCCCGGCTCCGCGCGCTGTTTGAGCAAGATGACTTGTAAGACAAACGCCAAGTTCATGCTGGGTGTTATGCCGTCATCTTATTAGTACTTTGTCTGTATTATCTTTCCAGGCTGTAATCCGATAACGATTTCACAACGCTGACTTAAGTGTGAAACCGAAAATAATTCTGCGAAGAAGGACCGACAACATGAAACTCGACGAAATGCTGGACGAAATGCGTGATGTCAATCTCAACTATTTGATGCTGGCGCAACACATGATTCAAACCGACAAGACTACAGCGGTCTTTCGCCTGGGGATCAGCCAGGATGTAGCCGACTTGATTGAAACCCTGACCTCCGCGCAGATTCTCAAGCTTGCCAGTTCAGGGATGCTGGTTTCGCGCTTCCGCTTCGATGACGGGATGGTGCTCAACATGCTGACCTCGTACACCAAGGATCGGGCCATGGCGCAATCGCACGCTGCCATCCTGATGGCCGGGCAGCAGGCAGCTTTCGCCTGATTTCGAACAGCGTGTTTGTGGAGCATCCAGATGAGTAAAAAAAGCCTGTTAACCGAAATGCGCGACACCCAGCTGGCGATCGAAATGATCGAACTCGGTGCCCGTCCGCAGGTGCTGGAATCCGAAACCTCCTTGTCGCGAGAACGTTTGCTCAAGCTCTACAAAGAGGTCAAGGGCGTTTCCCCTCCCAAGGGCATGTTGCCGTTTTCGACCGACTGGTTCTTGACCTGGCTGCCCAACGTCCATTCCTCGCTGTTCATCAACATCCATCGTTATCTGCTCAAAAACAGCGAATGCAGCGGGATCGAGGCCATCCTCAAAAGCTACCGGCTGTATCAGGAATATCTCCATTCCAACCAGACCGAAGCGGTGCTGAGCTTTACCCGCGCCTGGACATTGAACCGGTTTTTCGAAAGCAACATGCTGAAAACCGCCGCCTGCAGCTGTTGTGGTGGCCATTTCGTGGTCCATCCGGATGACTTGCATGCAGATTATGTGTGCGGCTTGTGCAATGTTCCCGCACGTGCCGGCAAAACCCGCAAGGCCAAGGCCGAAGCGCAAGCTGAACTGGCTGCGGCCTGATTCAGGACACCACTCCGGGTGGTGACGCGCCTGTCGGTCAGCCTTCAGTCCCTCATCGTGCAATGCGCGGCGCTGCTGCTGGCCGCCTTGCTGAGCGTTCTGCTTCAATCCGCTTTTTCCGTACATCCCGTTCTGTGGCAACTGGCGCTGGCCCAAGGCTTGATCGCAGCGGGGCTGAGCCACTCATGGCGTCAGCCGGTCTGGTGGCAGCCACTTCATCTCGGGTTTTTCCCCGTCATCCTGTTTGCACGGCAATTCGATCTGCCTGCCTGGATTTATCTGGCGGCGTTCCTGCTGCTGGTGTTGTTCTACTGGAGCAGTTTTCGCACCCGGGTGCCGCTTTACCTATCCGACCGCAAGGCATGGCGAGCCATCATGCCGCTGTTGCCAGCGACGTCCCCGTTTCGCTTTATCGATCTGGGTAGCGGGTTCGGCGATGTGCCGTTTTATCTGGAGCCGCGCTTTCCGCGCGCCGAGTTTTTCGGCACCGAAATCGCTCCGGCTCCCTGGCTCATCAGCCGCGTTCGCGCCTGGATCAAACGCAGCCGGGTCATCTTCATGCGCCGCGATTATGCCGTGCTCGATCTGGCCCGCTTTGACGTGGTATTTGCCTTTCTATCGCCGGCTGCGATGCCGGATGTGTGGCAGCAGGCACAGACCCAGATGCGCAAGGGCAGTTTGCTCATCAGTCTGTCGTTCGATGTGCAGGCGCGGCAACCGGACCATGTGATCACGCTGGCAGAAGGGGCGCGCCATACGCTGTACGCGTGGCGAATGTGAGTTGTGCCGCAATTCTTCGTGGGCGTGCCATCAAGTTTCAGGCAATCCTGTCGAAACTTCATGGGTGGATCGGGGTTGCGCACGAGGGTGCCCAAGACCGTGAGTCAATCAATAAGGATGGACGCTTGTGCTAGTCATCGTTGGATATGTTGTCGTGGTGCTTGCGGTGTTCGGCGGCTTTGCGCTGGCCGGCGGGCATCTGGCCGCCCTGTTTCAGCCGCTGGAGCTGCTGATGATCGGCGGCGGTGCGGGCGGCGCGTTCCTGGTGGGCAACAATGCCAAGGCCATCAAGGCGACCATGAAAGCCTTGCCGACCATCTTCAAGGGATCGAAGTACAGCAAGGCGCTGTATATGGATATGCTCGCGCTGTTGTTCGAGTTGCTGACAAAAATCCGCAAGGAAGGCCTGATGTCGGTGGAAAGCGATGTCGATTCGCCGGAAAACAGTCCGCTGTTTTCCAAATACCCGACCATCATGGCCGACCATCACATTGTTGAATTCCTCACCGACTATCTGCGCCTGATGGTGAGCGGCAGCATGAATGCCTTTGAAATCGAGAACCTGATGGACAACGAAATCGAAACCCATCATCACGAGGGGGCGTTGCCGGTTCACGTCGTCGCCAAGCTGGGTGATGGTTTGCCCGCGTTCGGCATCGTGGCGGCGGTGATGGGGGTGGTGCATACCATGGAATCAGTGCACCTGCCGCCGGCGGAACTGGGGATCCTGATCGCTCACGCGCTGGTCGGCACCTTCCTCGGTATTTTGCTGGCCTATGGTTTTGTCGGCCCGCTGTCGGGGTTGCTTGAGCAGAAGCTGCACGAGTCGTCCAAGATGTTCCAGACCGTCAAGGTGACGCTGCTGGCCAGCATCAACGGTTATGCGCCGGCGATTGCGGTCGAGTTCGGGCGCAAGGTCCTGTTCTCGACCGAGCGTCCTTCTTTCAGCGAGCTGGAAGAGCACGTCAAAGGCGCCAAGTCGCGCTGACTTTTTACCCATCTGAATTTCCTGTGATCGAAGTGCAGCAATGAGCGAACAAAAAGCGCCCATCATCGTCAAGCGCATCAAGAAAGTGGCCGGCGGCCACCATGGCGGGGCGTGGAAAATCGCCTACGCCGACTTCGTGACGGCGATGATGGCCTTTTTTTTGCTGATGTGGCTGCTGGGGTCGACCGCCAAGGGCGACCTCAACGGCATTGCCGAATATTTCAAGACGCCGCTTAAAGTCGCCATGCAGGGCGGCTCGGGCAGCGGCGACAGCTCGAGCGTCATCAAGGGCGGCGGCACCGACCTGTCGCGCAAGAGCGGCCAGGTCAAAAAGGGCGAGACAGTCAACGAAAGAAAATCCTACAACCTGGAAGCGGCGAAAGCCGAGCTCGAGCGGCTTGAAGCAGCCAAGCTCAAATTGCTGAAAGGGCGTCTGGAAGCGGAAATCGACGCCAACCCCACCCTCAAGCAGTTCAAGCGCCAGCTGCTGCTCGATATCACGACCGAAGGACTGCGCATCCAGATTGTGGATGAGCAGAACCGGCCGATGTTCAAACTGGCGGGTGCGGAGTTGCAGCCCTACACCAAAATCATTTTGCGGGAAATCGGCAAGGTGCTGAACGACGTGCAAAACCGTGTCAGCCTGTCGGGCCATACCGATGCCACGCCGTATTCGAACGCGGGTCGCGGCTACAGCAATTGGGAACTCTCGGCCGATCGGGCCAATGCTTCGCGACGCGAGCTGGTCGTGGGGGGGATGGACGAAAAGAAAATGCTGCGCGTGGTCGGCCTGGCCTCGTCGGTTGCGTTCAATCAGGCCGAACCATTCGATCCCGTCAATCGGCGCATCAGCATCATCGTGATGAACAAGCGCACCGAAGACGCGATCACCAAGGAGGCCAGTGGCGTGAGCATTGCCGACGAAGCCGCCGTGCGTGAATCGGTCACCCAGGCCCGCGCCGTGCCGGCTGCAAACTAGCCCGCTGCGCCGTCTGGCGCTAAATAGCAGGCTAAAACCCACTGTATTCCCCTGATTGCCCAGCCCGGGCATGGCCAATAATTCAACCTAAGAAAGCCCGTCTCGATCCAGGTGACGCGACGGGCATCCTCAACAGGTGAATCAGGGATGGCTGAAGAAAGCGATCAGGAAAAGACCGAAGCCCCGTCGCAACAGCGACTGGACAAAGCGCGCGAAGACGGCCAGGTGCCGCAGTCGCGTGAACTGGCTACGTTCATCGTCCTGATGGCGGGCGGCTCGGGCATGTGGATGATGGCCAGCGGCATGGGCCAGACGCTGTCCGGGATTGTTCGCGGCGGCCTGCAGTTCGAGCCCGCCATCGCGCGTGACAGTTCGTATGCGATGGATCAGCTGTCGAGCCAGGTTTTCGAGGCGGTGCTGGCTTTGGCACCGTTTTTCGCGTTGATCGTGATCGCCACGCTGGTTGCACCATTCATGTTGCACGGCTGGCTGTTCAGTTCCAAGGCGCTGGCGCCAAAGTTCAGCCGCCTCAATCCCCTGTCCGGCATCAAGCGCATCCTGTCCTCGCAAGGCCTGGTCGAATTGCTCAAGTCGATCGGCAAGGTCGGCCTGCTGGGCGTGGTGGCGACCTGGCTGATCTGGGCCAACGTCGATGCCATTTTTTCGCTGAGCCTGGAAACGCCGACAACCGCCATCCGCCACATGGGCGATCTGATCGGCAAGGTCTTTCTGCTGGCTTCGGGCGCGATGATTTTCATCGTCGTGCTGGACTTGCCCTATCAGCTGTGGAGTCACCACAACAAGCTGAAAATGACCAAGGAGGAGCTGCGTCAGGAGGCCAAAGAGTCGGAAGGCGATCCGATGCTCAAGGCACGCATCCGTGCCCAGCAGCGTGAAATTTCGCGCCGCCGCATGATGAGCGAAGTGCCGATGGCCGATGTGGTGGTGACCAACCCGACCCATTACGCCGTGGCGCTCAAGTACACCGAAGGCAAGATGGGCGCGCCGCGCGTGGTGGCCAAAGGCGCCGACGCCGTCGCCGCCAAGATTCGCGAACTGGCCGCCGAGAACAATGTGCCGCTGCTGGAAGCGCCGCCGCTGGCGCGGGCGTTGTTCCGCCACACCGAAATCGGCGATGAAATCCCCGCCACCCTCTACACCGCGGTGGCGGAAGTGCTGGCCTACGTGTTCCAGCTGCGTCATTTCCAGAAAGCAGGCGGGGCTTACCCGAACGCGCCGACGACCTTGCCGGTTCCTCCCGAACTTGATCCGTTGCAGGCAGGCGCATGAACGGGCTGAATTTATCCAAGCTGTTTAACGTCGCCCAGGTTCGTTCCATGGCGGCACCGATTTTCATCGTGCTCATTCTGGCGATGCTGGTGCTGCCGTTGCCCACGTTCATGCTGGACATGCTGTTCACCTTCAACATCGCGCTGTCCATTATGGTGTTGCTGGTGAGCCTGTCGACCAAGAAGGCGCTCGATTTTGCCGCTTTCCCCACCGTATTGCTGCTGTCGACCCTGCTGCGCCTGTCGCTCAACGTCGCGTCGACCCGCGTCGTGCTGCTCGAAGGCCATACCGGGCCGGACGCCGCCGGCAAGGTGATCGAAGCGTTCGGCCATTTCCTGGTCGGCGGCGACTACACGGTGGGCATCATCGTGTTCGTGATTCTGGTGGTGATCAACTTCATCGTGATTACCAAGGGCGCCGGGCGCATTGCCGAGGTCAGCGCGCGCTTCACCCTGGACGCCATGCCCGGCAAGCAAATGGCGATTGACGCCGACCTCAACGCCGGCCTGATCGACGAAGACGAAGCCCGCCGTCGCCGCGCCGAGGTATCGCAGGAAGCCGACTTTTTCGGTTCGATGGACGGTGCCTCGAAGTTTGTGCGCGGCGACGCCATCGCCGGCATCCTGATTCTGGTGATCAACATCGTCGGCGGTCTCATCATCGGTTTGATGGAACACGACATGTCGCTGGCCGACGCGGCGCGCAACTACACCCTGCTGGCGATCGGCGATGGTCTGGTGGCGCAGATTCCGGCGCTGGTGATTTCCATTGCTGCGGGTCTGATCGTCAGCCGGGTCAGCACCGATGAAGACATTGCCGGTCAGGTGCTGTCGAACATCTTCAACAAAACCCAGGCGCTGTACATCACTGCCGCGATCATCGGCACCATGGGCTTGATTCCCGGCATGCCGCACTTTTCCTTCCTGCTGCTCGCCGGTGGCATGGTCTGGATGGCTTATAAAGGCAGCCACAAAACAGAGACGGCGCCGGAAGCGTTGCAGACCGCGCCCCTTGCAAGCGTCGAGTCGCAAGAAGCCAGTTGGGAAGACGTGGCGCCGATCGACACGCTCGGGCTGGAAGTTGGCTATCGCCTGATTCCGCTGGTGGACAGCGCAGCCGACGGCGAACTGGTACGCCGCATCAAGGGCATTCGCAAGAAGTTCGCGCGCGAAATCGGCTTCCTGCCGCCTGCCGTCCACATTCGGGACAACCTGGAAATCAGCCCCAACAGCTACCGCATCACGCTCAAGGGCGTGGAAATCGGCAGCGGCGAAGTGCGCACCGGGCTGTTTCTGGCGATCGATCCGGGCAACATCACGGCGACCCTGCCAGGCGTGGTCACCCGTGATCCCGCGTTCGGCCTGCCTGCGGTGTGGATCGAGGGTGAGTTGCGCGACCAGGCGCAGGCGCTGGGTTACACCGTGGTCGACCCCGGTACCGTGATCGCCACCCACCTGAACCATCTGGTGACGCAGCATGCCGCCGAGCTGCTGGGACGCCAGGAAACGCAGGCGCTGCTCGATCACTTGGGCAAGAGCGCGCCCAAGCTGGTCGAAGACCTGGTGCCAAAAATGCTGTCGCTTTCCACCGTGCAAAAAGTGCTGCAAAACCTGCTGATCGAAGGCGTGGCCATCCGCGACATGCGCAGCATCATCGACACCCTGCTGGAAGAGGCCGCCCGCGTGCAGGATCCGGGCGAGCTCACCGCACTGGTGCGGGTGGCGCTCGGGCGCTCGATCGTGCAGCAGATTTACGGCTCGGTCGGCGAACTGCTTGCTGATGCAGACCCTGCAGGGCGGCAACGACGCGGCGGCGATGGAACCCGGCCTTGCCGATGCCTTGCTTGAGCGCACCCAGACCTCGACCCAGCGCCAGGAAGCCCTGGGCCACCCCCCCGTCTTGCTGACGCCGGTTGCCCTGCGTCCCTTGTTAGCCCGTTTTCTGCGGCGCACCGTGCCGCAACTCAAAGTGCTTTCGCACGCTGAAGTACCCGAAGGCAAACACATCAAAGTCACTTCCCTTGTAGGAGGAGCAGCATGAACGTCAAACGTATCGTCGCCAAAACATCCCGTGAGGCCATGCGCCAGTTGCGCGAAGTCCTCGGCCGGCTCCAGCGCCGATGCCGCGGGAAAAGGCGGCGGACATGCAGTCCGAGCCGCATCCTGAAGTTAGCTTCAAGCGCCGGCTGGTCGAGCGGGTGGCCTTGCCCAGCGAGGACGGCGCCCAACTGGCAAAAAGTGTCATCAGCGAAATCAAGACGATGCAGATGCGGCTGGAAAACCAGCTTGCCGATCTGGCCTGGCGTGATTTGCCGGGGCGCGACCCATCGGGCGCCACCTTGATGCGTGACATGCTGGCAGCGGGCTTCAGCGCCACCCTGGCGCGCGAGATGCTGGACAGCCTGCCGCGCGGCGAAGCACGCAGCGACACCGAACAGGCGCAAACCTGGATGCGCAACACGCTGATGAAGCGCCTGCAGGTGATGCAGAACGAAACCGACATGCTCGACGGCGGCGGCGTGTTCGCCCTGATGGGGCCGACCGGGGCAGGTAAAACCACCACCACAGCCAAGCTGGCCGCGCGTTTTGTCGTGCGCCACGGCGCCAGCAAACTGGCCTTGCTCACCACCGACAGCTACCGGATCGGCGGCCACGAGCAGCTGCGCATTTACGGCAAGATCCTCGGCGTGACCGTGCATGCCGTGCGCGACGCGGCCGACTTGCGCATCGCGCTGAAAGAGCTGCGCAACAAGCACACCGTGCTGATCGACACCGTCGGCATGAGCCAGCGCGACCAGGCGGTGGCCGAGCAGGTTGAAATGCTGTGCCAGGCCGAGCATCCGATCAAGCGCCTGCTGCTGTTGAACGCTACCAGCCACGGCGACACGCTGGACGAAGTGGTGCGCGCTTACCAGTCGCGCGGCCTTGATGGCTGCATCCTGTCGAAAGTCGACGAAGCCGCCAGCCTCGGCCCCGCGCTTGACTGCGCGATTCGCCACCAGCTCAACGTGCACTACCTGGCGACCGGCCAGCGGGTGCCCGAAGACCTGCATCTGGCCAATCGCCAATACCTGATTCATCGAGCTTTTAAGACGCGCACGCTCTCTTCGCCCTGGCAGCTCGACGACAGCGAACTGGCATTCGCCCTGTCGAGCCCGCAGGCTAGCCATCGTGAAAGCGCGGTGTCCCATGGCTGATTTCAAAGGCGACAAATTCAACAGCGATCAGGCCGCCGGACTGCGCAGCCTGCTGGGGCTGGGCCAGCAGCCCGGGTTTCAGGTCATTACCGTGATGTCGGGGCAGCAGGGCGCGGGCAAGACCGCCGCCACCGCCAACCTGGCCCGCGCCACGATGTTCTGGACGTGCTGGCCGGGCGCTGTACCCTCGATGCGCTGATTCTCACCGGCCCAGACAACGTGCAGGTGCTGCCGATCGGTGGCGGCTTCAGCCGCTTGGGGCGCCTGTCCGAACGCGATCAGGAATGGCTGGCGCAAAGCTTCAACCAGCTGCAATGTGGCGTCGACGTGGTGCTGGTGGACATGGAAGAGGCCACCGATCCTGACGGGCTGCCGCTGGGTCTGGCCGCCTCCGAAATCCTGGTGGTGTTGCCGCCGGGGAGTACCGCCATCACGCAGGCTTACACGCTGGTGAAACGGCTGTCGCAAAACTTCGGCAAGCGCCAGTTCCGCCTGCTGCTCAACCGCATCGAATCACCCGAGCAGGCGCAGGCCGTCGCCCACAACTTTGCCCAGACCGCAGAACGTTATCTGGGCGTGTCGGTGGATTACCTCGGCTATGTTCCGCTCGACGAGCGCCTGGATCGCGCCAACCGGCTGCGCACCTCGGTGGTCGACGCCTTCCCGGTCGCCAAGTCCACCTCGCAGTTTCGCAAGCTGGCAGATGGCCTGTTGCGCTGGCCGCAGCCGGTCAGCCTGGGCAACGTCGGCGGCTTCATGCAGCGCGTGATTGAGGGCGGTCGTCTGATGGAATCCTGCAGGAGAGGATAACGGTGTATACCGCAAGCGGAAAAAGCGAAAAAAGCGACCTGCTGACGCACTACATGCCGATGGTCAAGCGGCTGGCGCATCACATGATGGGCCGGCTGCCGCCCAGCGTTGAGGAAGACGACCTGGTACAGGCCGGGATGATCGGCCTGCTCGACGCCATCAGCCGTTACGACGACGCTCAGAGCGCGCAGTTCGAGGCCTATGCCATCCAGCGCATCCGCGGCTCGATGATCGACGAGCTGCGCCACTCCGACTGGATGCCGCGCACCGCCCGCCAGTCGATGCGCAAGATCGAGGCGGCCATCGGCGCCTTGCAGCACAAGCTCGGGCGGCAGCCGAGCGAAACCGAAATCGCCGAGTCGATGAAAATGCCGCTGGGCGAATACCAGGACATGCTGGGCGATGCGCGCGGCCATCAGCTGCTGTATTTCGAAGACTTCGGCGACACCGACGAGGAGGAGTCCTTCCTCGACAAGCAGTCGGCGAACGAGGCCAGCATGCCGCTGCCGCAGTTGCTCGACGCCAATTTACGCGCCTGCATCATCCGGGGAATCGAGGCATTGCCCGAGCGCGAGCAATTGCTGATGTCGCTGTATTACGAACAGGAACTCAACCTGCGTGAAATCAGCGAAGTGTTCGGCGTCACCGAATCGCGCATTTGCCAGTTGCACGGCCAGGCGATCGCGCGGATCCGCAGCAAGCTCAAGGAGGACGCATGGATCGTGGCAGCGTGATCGGCCTGATTCTGGGGCTGGTCGCCATTCTTGGCGGCCAGGCGATGGAAGGCGGGCATATCGGCCTGTTCCTGCAACCGGCGGCGTTTGTCATCGTCGTCCTAGGCACCTGCGCGGCGGTGCTGCTGCATTTTCCGCTGGCGGTTTTTTTGCACGGCATGCGCATGGTGAAATGGGTGTTCCGTCCGCCCGCGTCCGATACCCAGGCGCTGATCCGCCGGGTCATCCTGTGGTCGAACACCACGCGCAAGGAAGGCGTGCTCGCGCTAGAGCGGCACGTCAACATGACCAGCGACCCGTACCAGAAAGGCGCCCTGCAGTTGCTGGTAGACGGCGCCGACGCCGAAAAACTGCGCGAAACCCTCGAAGTGCAGATCAGCAATTTTGAAACGTCCGAGCGCCAGGCGGCCCGCGTGTGGGAAGCCGCCGGCGGCTATGCGCCTACGCTCGGCATTCTGGGCGCGGTGATCGGCCTGATCCACGTGATGGAAAACCTGTCCGACCCGAGCAAGCTGGGAGCGGGCATCGCCGTCGCCTTCGTCGCCACCATTTATGGCGTGGGTCTCGCCAACCTGGTGTTCTTGCCGATCGCCAACAAGATCAAGTTCACCATCGCACGCCGTGTCACCGAGCGCGAGATCATCTGCGACGGCCTCATCGGCATCGCGCACGGCGATAACCCGCGCATCATCGAGGCGCGGCTGAAAGGCTATGTCTGATGCGCAAGCGGCGGCGGATCGATTACGACCATGAGAACCACGACCGCTGGCTGATTTCGTACGCCGATTTCATCACCCTGCTGTTCGCTTTTTTTGTGGTGATGTATGCCATCTCCGCCGTCAACGAAGGCAAGTACCGCGTCCTGGCGAACTCGCTGGGCGATGCATTCGGCAACGCGCCCGCCAGCGAAGCTGCCCGGGTGCCGGAATTGCCGAGCCTCAAACTGCCGCCCGAAGTCCGGCAGCGCACCCTCAAACAGCAGCAGTACATCGAGGAGCAGACGCACATGACCGACGTCGCCAACACGCTGCTTGCCGCCATGGGGCCGCTGGTAAAGGAGGGCAAAGTCAAGGTTTCACAGAGCCGGCGCGGCGTCAGCATCGAAATCAACGCCAATGTCCTGTTCGATCCCGGTCAGGCGAGACTGCATCCGTATTCGCTGCAAGTGCTGCAGACCGTGGCCGCAGCCTTGAAGAACGAGCCGTTCAAGCTCGAGGTCACCGGCCATACCGACAACGTGCAGATCAGCAATTCCAGCTTTGCCTCGAACTGGGAACTGTCCGCGATGCGCGCCACCAGCGTGGTGCGGCTGCTGGCGGCCAATGGCATCGACCCGGAACGCCTGCTGGCGATCGGCAGCGAAGCGAGCAAGCCGATCGCCTCCAACGACACCGAAGACGGGCGGGCGCGCAATCGCCGCGTCGAATTGATGGTGCTGTCCGGACTGCCTGATATCGTTGAAGAAATTCCGCTCGCGCCCCCCGTGGTGCAAACAAACACAGCGGCCAGCCCTTGAAAACCGGCGGATAAGCTCGATACTGCGTGCTGGGTGTTTGATCACCCAGCCCGAATCAACACGAGAACAATAATCCATGCCCAAGTCGCCCGCCCCCGAAGATGACGCCTCGACCGAGCTGCAACTGCCGGTCGACCCCCTGTTGCCGAGCGAGCTCTACCTGCTGCCGCTGACCGAAAAGCCCTTTTTCCCGGCGCAGACCATGCCGCTGTTGATGAACGAAGCGCCCTGGCTGACCACGGTCGAGGCCATCGGCGAATCCACCCATCACATGGTGGGGCTGGTGGTCGTCAAGCCCGACAACACCGACGATGTGAAGCGGGCAGATTTTCGCAATATCGGCACCCTGGTGCGCATCCATCACCCTGTCAGGTCCGACGGAAAGATGCAGTTCATCGCCGAAGGCCGGCGCCGTTTCCGCATCGTCGAGTGGCTGTCCGAAACTGCGCCGTTCAAGGTGCGGGTCGATTACCCGGCGGAAATCGGCAAGCCAGATTCCGAGGAAATCCGCGCCTATTCGATTGCGATCATCAACACGATCAAGGACTTGCTGCCGCTTAATCCACTCTATTCCGAAGAGTTGAAGTTCTTTCTCAACCGCTTTGGGCCGAACGAGCCGTCACAGCTGACCGACTTTGCCGCCAGCCTCACCACCGCATCGAAGCAGGCCTTGCAGGATGTGCTGGAAGCCTTTGCGCTGAAAAAGCGTATGGAAAAAGTCCTGGTGCTGTTGAAGAAGGAACTCGACGTTGCGCGCCTGCAATCGGATATCCGCGACAAGGTCGACGAAAAGATGACCGAGCAGCAGCGCGAGTTCTTCCTGCGCCAGCAGCTCAAGGCGATCCAGAAAGAACTGGGCATCGCCAAAGACGACAAGACCGCCGAGCTCGACACCTTCAACGAGCGCATCGCCAAACTGACTTTGCCCGAGGCAGCCAAAAAACGCATCGACGAGGAAATGCACAAGCTGGCGCTGCTGGAAACCGGCTCGCCGGAATACAGCGTCACCCGCAACTACCTCGACTGGCTGACCGTGCTGCCGTGGGGCGTGCACACGCAAGACAAGATCGACCTCGAGGTCGCCCGCAAGATCCTCGACCGCGACCACGACGGTCTCGACGATGTGAAGGACCGCATCATCGAATTCCTTGCCGTGGGCGCGATGCGCGGTGAAATGGCCGGCTCGATCCTGCTGCTGATCGGCCCGCCCGGCGTCGGCAAGACCTCCATCGGCAAGTCCATCGCCGAAACTCTGGGGCGCAAGTTCTACCGCTTCTCGGTCGGCGGCATGCGCGACGAGGCCGAAATCAAGGGTCACCGCCGAACCTACATCGGCGCGATGCCGGGCAAGTTCGTGCAGGCGTTAAAGGAAGTCGGCTCCGCCAACCCGATCATCATGCTCGACGAAATCGACAAAATCGGCGCCAATTACCAGGGCGACCCCGCCTCGGCCTTGCTTGAAGTGCTCGATCCCGAGCAGAACGCCGACTTTCTTGATCACTATCTCGACGTGCGCTTCGATTTATCCAAGGCGCTGTTCATCTGTACCGCGAACGATTTTTCCATCCCTTCGGCCCTGCTCGACCGCATGGAAGTCATCCGCCTGTCGGGCTACATCACCGAAGAAAAAATCGCCATCGCCAAGCACCACCTGTGGCCGCGCGTGCTGACCCGTGCCGGGTTGAAGAAAGGCCAGCTCACCATCACAGAAGTTGCGTTGCGCCACGTGATCGACGGTTACGCACGCGAAGCCGGCGTGCGCAACCTGGAAAAGCAGCTGGGACGGGTGGCGCGCAAGGCCGTGGTCAAAATCCTCGGCGGGGCGGTGACCCCGATCAAAATCGGCATCAAGGAAGTCGAGGCCTATCTCGACAAGCCGGTATTCACGCGGGAAAAACCGATGAGCGGCGTCGGCATCGTCACCGGGCTGGCGTGGACTTCGATGGGCGGGACGACCTTGCCGGTCGAGGCGAGTCGCGTCCATACGCTTAACCGCGGTTTCAAACTCACCGGCAAGCTGGGCGAGGTGATGAAAGAGTCAGCCGAGATCGCCTACAGTTATGTTGCCTCGCACCTGAAGCCCTACGGTGCTGACAGCACCTTCTTCGACAAGAGTTTTGTTCACCTGCATGTCCCGGAAGGCGCAACCCCCAAGGATGGTCCCAGCGCCGGCGTCACCATGGCGACCGCGCTGCTGTCACTGGCGAAGAACGCAAAAATCAACCGCCCGCTGGCGATGACCGGCGAACTCACGCTCACCGGTCAGGTGTTGCCGGTCGGCGGCATCCGCGAAAAGGTCATCGCCGCGCGCCGCGTCGGCATCAACGAACTGATTTTGCCTGACGCCAACCGGCGCGATTTCGACAAGTTGCCCGACCATATCCGCGCCGGCTTGACCGTGCACTTCGCCAAGCGCTATCAGGACGTCGCAGCCGTGGTGTTTGGAGCGCACGCCGCCAAGTAAACCCCAGCGGCGTGATTCAGATCATTCCGCAATACTGGGCGTGATAGCCCTGGTG
This sequence comes from Hydrogenophilales bacterium 16-61-112, assembly GCA_002257045.1. Classification (GTDB taxonomy): domain Bacteria; phylum Pseudomonadota; class Gammaproteobacteria; order Burkholderiales; family Thiobacillaceae; genus Thiobacillus. The sequence continues at coordinate 21,748 of NCHD01000026.1, forward strand.
GGTGACGGCATCCAGCAGTTGTACCGCGCGAACGCGATCCGGGTTGTACGCGACCACCATCAGGTGCGGCGTACGTTCGTTGAATCCAGGTGAAATGACGCCTTCGATGGAACGCATTTGATCTTCCAGATTGTGACGCGCTCGCGCATCGAGCGTTTCGTCAACATGAAGCACTACATCGCTGATAGTCATGATGAACTCCTTCGTTCGCACTACAGGAACCAGGAACGGCTACAAGACTAGCGTGCTGGAAAAACAAGGCAAATAACGATTCCTGATGGCTCTCCAAAACTTGAGGCATGCATCAGTAAAACTAGTTGGACACATTCATCCGGGTTGATTGCAGTTTGACGTTTAATGCCACTTTCGTTGGCAGGGCATCGCAGCAACGGGGGCTACTAATCGGAGCAACCCACCGCAGGTGCGTGTCCCGTATCAAATAAACAGACAAACATCCGACTTTTGCGCAACCGGTAAAAAGCTGGCTGCGCCGATCCAGTCGGTGATTTCAGGAATGAACGCGTCGTGAGAATGACCGAACAGTTCCACAGTCATCTGACAGGCCACTAGCTTTACGTCAGATTCTATACAGATCGACCGCAGTTCTTCGATGCTGGCCACACCGTTGTTTTTCACCGTTTGTTGCATCAAACCAGTCGCCATTTTCTCGAAACCGGGCATGCCGGCCATCACAAGATTCGGGATTTTCCAGTTGATATCCTTGAACCATTGCGGACCGAACGGCATTTTCATGGGCATGCTCGGGTTTCCGAGTGGGCTGATTTCAAGGTGCAAGTCTTTCTTCAGCAGCTCGAGCCCATAAAAGGTGAAGAACACCGAGACGTCCCAGCCCAGGGCCGATGCGGTGGACGCCAGAATGAACGGAGGATAGGCCCAGTCGAGCGTGCCCTTGGTGGCGATAATCGCCAGCGATGGGACATGTGCGGCTGCGCGCTCTGCCATTCTGGTTTCAAATCGTTCATCAAACCATTGATCGAAAATAGATTTATCCAGATTTTCCGGAAGGATTATATCGAGCTTGCCCATGATCATCTCCTCAGGATTTACGCACAACATACACAAATTCGCCTTGTTCCTGGTTGGAAGAAAGCAGTTCATTCCCGGTTTGCTTGCAGAACGCCTGCATGTCCTTGAACGATCCCGGGTCGGTGGAGGTAATAGCGAGCGTTTCGCCCGAGCTCATGGCAGACAGGGCTTTTTTGGTGCGCAGAATGGGGAGCGGGCAGTTCATGCCGCGAGCGTCGAGAGTTTGGGTTGCGTGGGTGTTCATCAAGGAGCTCCTTCAGATGATAGATGACCGTACGGTCAAGAAAATCGGCAAAAAAATGCCGGGCGATACACCGTGAACAGCGGAAACCGGGGCAACAGCGTCTAATGGACAATCCAGCAACGTCATACCGCTAGACCGGTCGGTTAATATTCAAGACGAAAAAAAGCGTCTGGATTGCATCGCAATCAGGCGCGCTTCAGTTCAATCCGCAGGGTCTTGATCGCGGGACCCAGGCGATAAAGGAGTTCGGGGTCGTTTTGCGATTTGGCCAGCAAAATCACACCTTCGAGGTAGGCCAGCATGGCTTCCGCGGTCAGTTCGCTATCCAGCGGCGCAATGGTGCCCTCAGCAACAGCCTGTTCGAGCGCATCCTTGAAGCGGAATTTGGCCTGCGTAAAAATGGCCAGTAGCTTGGCGCGCAGGATATCGTCCTGCGTGCTGACTTCAAGCGTCAGATTGCCGAAGATGCACCCCAGCATCCGCCCATGCACTTCCTTGATCGATTTTTGCCAGAAATACGCGGCGTCGATCAGGTAGTCGATGCGTTCCATCGGGGGCAAAGCCGGATCGAAGGCTTCAGCCACGAATCCGTTGGCCCAGTCGTCAGCGAACTCGTCGATAACGGCCATCGCCAGATCGCGCTTGGACGGAAAGAAATGGTAAAAGCTGCCTTTTTGCACGCCAGCGTTGTCGCAGATTTCCTGAATGCCGACATTGGCATAACTGCGCGAATGGAAGCGCGTTTTTGCGGCGGCAATGATGCGCGATCGGGTGTCGGTTGCAATATTCATGGTTCGAACCTTAGTTGACCGACCGGTAAAATGCAAGTGCTTCGTTTCATCCGATTGATTGCAAAACCGAATCCACGTTATTTTGAATGGTCGCTCTCGGGTAAAATCGCCCCATGCAAGCCGCCGAACCTGCTCACGCCCTGATACCCGACGCGCCGCATGCGCCTGTCATCAAGGTGCGCGGCGAGACGCTCACCGAACTGCCGCAGGATCTATATATTCCGCCGGATGCGCTCGAGATTTTTCTCGATGCCTTCGAGGGGCCGCTCGATTTGCTGCTCTACCTGATCCGGCGCCAGAATCTGGACGTGCTGGACATTCCGATGGCGGCGCTGACCAAACAATACATGGCTTACGTCGAGGCGGCGCGCGCCACCCGGCTGGAGCTGGCGGCGGAATACCTGCTGATGGCCGCCATGCTGATCGACATCAAGTCGCGCATGCTGTTGCCGCGCCGAGAACAGGCCGAAGAAGCGAACGAGGCCGACGATCCACGTGCCGAACTGGTGCGCCGCCTGCTGGAGTACGAGCAGATGAAGCTTGCCGGCCAGCATCTCAACGCCATGCCGCAGGCTGGACGCGATTTCGATACCGTTAGCGTGTTCGTGCCCGCAGCGTCCAGGCAATGGCCGAGTCTTCATGCAGAAGAACTCGCTGCAGCGTGGCTGGCGATTTTGTCACGCGCCAAGAACCGCACTCACCACCGCATCGGCCGGCAGGAACTCTCCATCCGCGAGCACATGACCCGGATACTGAAGCGATTGACGCCCGGAGAATTTATGGAATTCAAGGACTTGTTTCCTGAATCTTCGACCGTACATGAACTTGTAGTCACGTTTCTTGCGGTGCTGGAGCTGACTAAGGAAACTCTGCTCGACGTCTCTCAAGCCGAGCCTTTTGCCCCCATTTACGTCAAGCTGCACACCTACCTGCATGAACCTGCAACCGATTGACCGCCCTGAGGATTTGAAGCGTATTCTGGAGGCTGCCTTGCTGGTAGCTGTTGAACCGCTGTCGCTGGCCGAGCTCAAACGCATGTTCGAATACGAGGAATCGGATTCGAGCGTGCCCAACGACGTGCTGCGTCGCGCGCTCGATGAATTGCGTGTGGACTGGCAGGATCGGGGGGTTGAACTGACGCAGGTGGCCGACGGCTGGCGCTTTCAGACCCGCCCCGAAATGCAGCCCTGGATCGCGCGGCTCAAAAACGAGAAACCGCCGCGCTATTCGCGCGCCGTGCTGGAAACCCTGGCCATCATCGCTTACCGGCAGCCGGCGACGCGCGGTGACATCGAAGATATCCGCGGCGTTGCCGTCAATCCGCATATCATCAAAACGCTGGAAGAACGCGGCTGGATCGAGGCCATCGGCCATCGCGACGTGCCGGGACGTCCGGCCCTGTTCGGCACCACTCAGCACTTTTTGAGCGACCTGAACCTGCGTACGGTGGCCGAATTGCCGCCGCTGGATGAGCTGGGCGCATTGGTGACACCGGATGAAACTGCATTGATTCCGGAATTACGCGCTGAATTGCTGGACAATAGCACCCCCCGCACGGTTGGCGCGGTCATCGAAGTCGCCAGCGCCGCAGTTATCAGTACGGTCACCGAGACTCATTAATATGGCACGCCCTTTATCTCCCATTCGCCGTTCGCCCACCGCCCCCATGGGGCGGGCCGCGAGCCGCCTGCAACAGGCGATCGCCCCCGAAGCTGCCAGTGAGCGCCTGCAAAAGGCGCTGGCCTCGGCTGGCGTCGGCTCGCGCCGCGAAATGGAAGAATGGATTGCCGAGGGGCGGGTGCAGGTCAATGGCGAAACCGCCAGCGTCGGCTGCAAGGTCGGGCCGCGCGACGTGGTCAAGGTCAGCGGCCGCCGCGTTTATCTGCGCTTTGACGAAAAACGCACGCGCATCCTGATTTATCACAAGTCGGACGGCGAAATTGTCACCCGCGACGACCCCAAAGGCCGCGCCACGGTATTCGATTCGCTGCCCAAGCTGCGCGGCGCCAAGTGGATCGCGATTGGCCGGCTGGACTACAACACCGACGGTTTGATGATTTTCACCACCTCGGGTGAACTGGCCAATAACCTGATGCATCCGCGTTTTGAAGTCGAGCGCGAATACGCCGTGCGGGTATTGGGCGAACTGACCGAGGACATGATTGCGCAGCTGATCGCCGGGGTGGAGCTTGAAGATGGCCCGGCACACGTAGAAAGCTGTTTTGCCGGCGGCGGCGAAGGTGTCAACCACTGGTATCGCGTCATCATCAAGGAAGGCCGCAAGCGCGAAGTGCGGCGGCTGTTCGAGCATTTCGGCCTGACGGTTTCACGCCTGACCCGCGTCCGCTTTGGCCCAATCGCGTTGCCGCCGCAACTGCGCCGTGGCCAGAAAATGGAACTCGAAGACGATCTGGTCGCGCGCGTGCTGGAGTGGGCCGAAATGGCGCCCAGCCCACGTCGCCAGATTCGCGGCGTCCTGGACAAGCACGCGCGTAAGCCGCGCATGCGCTGAAGCCATTTTCATGAAGCTGATCCTGGCCGACGACCATACTTTGTTTCGTAACGGACTGATTATGCTGCTGAATGCGCATAGTGCAGACTGCGAAATCTGGGAAGGTGATGGCCTGGATGCTGCGCTTGCCGAGGCACAGGCGCATCCCGATGCCGATGTTGCGCTGCTTGATCTGCATATGCCCGGCATGGACGGCGTGCAGGGTCTCCGGCGTTTCGTTGCCTTGCATCCAGAACTGCCGGTGATCATCCTGACCGGCGCCGAAGAGCCGCAACAAATTCAGGACGTGCTGGCAGCCGGGGCGGCCGGCTTTATTCCCAAAAGTTCCACACCTGCCGTGATGCTGTCAGCCATCCAGCTGGTGCTTTCGGGCGGCACCTATATCCCCAGGCAAATGCTGTCCAGCGCAGCAGGCCTGGCATCTGTCCCGCACCCTGCCAGGGAGTGCGCCAAAACCCTGTTGACCGAACGCCAGATGCAAGTGTTGCGCCTGTTGGCAGAGGGCAAGCCCAACAAACTTATTTGCCGGGAGTTGGATATCGAAACCGGCACCGTCAAAGCCCATATCGCCACCATCTTTCGCGTGCTGGACGTGGTCAATCGGACCGAAGCGGTGACTGTGGCGCGGAATATAGGCTTACTGGATTAAATTGCCCCGATCTGGGCGCCATCGAATCCACGTCAGCGAATCTGTCCCCAAATGAAAACAGCGGCAGCCGAGGCAGCACCCGAATCGCAGGCAACCAACATCGGTCGATCCGGCAACCCAGGCTTATTCCATGTTGGCCGAGATCGTAGTAAAGAACGGTGCGGAACTGATGCGCATCGGCAAGCCCGTAACCACAACGAGTCGATACGACGCAGCTTCCACACTGTCCGGCAATTCCGCGACAATTTCCGAGTCGGAATTTTCCCGTATTTTTAGCGGCAGTTTGCCAAGAAACACCCCTGGCGCTGGCCGCCCAAAGCCACGACCCCGGATCGTCAATAGCGACAGATTGCCGTTGACTTGCGTGCTGTCTATCCAGGGAGGCTGTGCGCTGCCACTGCCCCCTGCATGAACAGTGCCGATGAAAAGGATTGCACTGCCGAGCAGGGCAGCGAGAAGGGGGGGCTTATACATGGCCGGTTCGTGCAGAAACTTCATTTCAACTCTCTTTCAAGAATGTTGCCGCGGACAAACAGTTAATTAATCCCCCGCCGCGACGAATGGGGACGCCAAACAGATTGATTACGACAGCGATCTGTTACCAGACCGCTGTGACCGCCAAAGCCGGGTGCCTGTCGGCCGTTATGGCCGACGTGTTCTGAATGTCCGCGTAGCCGCCCAGCACGTTGTATACATGCTTGAACCCAGCCGTTTCCAGCAACGCGGCAGCTTCGCAAGCGCGATGCCCGCTATGACAGATCACCAGCACAGGCCCATCGGGATCAATGCGCTGTAACACCTGCTTCAAAAAAGTGGGGTTGAGATCGCCGTCAAGCGTATACCAGGGCACGTGATGGTCTCCCGCCATATGGCCCGTTTCGCGCTCGAAGTCGAAGCGCACATCCAGCACCTGGGCACGTGGGTGACGATTGAAAAATGCGGCCAATCCATCAACTGTCAGATGTTTCATGACGCCTTCGGCGAAACCGGGCTTCTGACGGCGTTTATTCGCCAAGCGCCCCGAAATAGCCTCCGTTGAGGTAAACGGGTTTTGCCGTAGCCTGCGGCTTCGCTGATTCTTCGGTCTTTGATTGGTTCCTGGACGCATCCATCGTGGCAATGCTTGCAGGCGGCTCAGGTGTCAGCATTTGCTCCGCCCTCAGGGATTCCTTTTCCATCTTCTGATCTGTCGCTTCGCCATGCGCCGCACCAGCCAGCAGAAGTGTCGCACCAGCCAACAGGTAAATGTGGTTAGACATGATTCACATCCTTTCAACTCAACTGTCATGATTGACGCTTGAAGTGTGGATGTTTCCCAGGCTGAAATAATCAACCAGTCTGCCTAGCCCTGCTGGATAAAGGGTCTAGGCATCTGGCGGACGGACTAGGCCATCTGGCCTATGCCTAAAAAACCCGTGTTGAATAAGCTCCTCTTGATGGGAATCAATCAACAAGGCGGCTCGACGTTCAGACCATGGTTGGCAGGGATGGCCTGTCTGTATCCGGTGATTGCATGGGCGGCGTCCGTGGATTTGTCGGAGGCCGATTATTTTGCGGAACAGCCGGTGGTGTTGTCCGCTTCCCGTTTGTCGCAGCCCGTCAGCCGGGCGCCTGCGGCGGTGACGGTTATTACGCGGGAGATGATCGAGGCATCCGGTTTTCGCCAGTTGCCTGACGTGTTTCGCCTGGTGCCGGGATTCCAGGTCACCTGGGCGCGCGGAAACGTCCAGGCGGTGACCTATCAGGGCCTGTCCAGCATTTATTCGCGCCGTCTGCAGGTCACGGTGGATGGCCGCTCGGTCTACAACCCGGCCTATGGCCAGGTGCATTGGCGCGGCATTCCCCTGGCGCTTGACGATATTGACCACATCGAGGTCGTGCGTGGATCGAACGCCGCCATCGATGGCGTCAACGCGGTGCAGGCGAGCATCCATATCTTCACCCGTCCCGCGTCGGCCGACCCGGGCTGGACGGTTTCTGCTGATGCGGGATCGTCCGATATCCGCGATGCGATGTTGCGCCATTCGGGCGCCAGCGGCGACTGGCAATGGCGCGTGACGCTCAACAGCCGCCGCGACGACTGGATTGACCATAAGCGTGATGATGCGCGCGAGCATTTGCTCGATGCGCGCGCCGAGTGGCGGCCGAATGGGCGCGACGAAATCACCCTGCAGTCGGGCGGATTGCTGGGGGAGTGGAACAACAGCACGGTGGGTTTTACGTTTTCCGACCAGCAAACTACGGATTATTCCAATGGCTATGTGCAGGCCCACTGGCGCCGCACCCTGAGTGCTGATAGCGAATGGAGCCTGCTGGCCAATCATACGTTCACCCGCTCAGATGAAACGTTTGTCCCGCTGTCGACTCCGTTTGGTCCGCTGATGCCCGACAACCTGAACTACTGGTTCAGCCGCAGCGCGCTTGAGTTTTCCTGGCAATCCCGTCCGTTCGAACAACTGCGCACGGTGTGGACGGCGGAAGCCCGTCGCGACCGTGCGCGGTCGGCAAGCCTCGCCGGTCCTGATACGCACGATGGCACCATGTACAGGCTGTCCGGAAGCCTGGAATGGAGTCCGTCCGAAGAATGGGTGTTCCATGCCGGCGCCATGCTGGAAAAACACTACTATGCGGGCACGCAATTGTCGCCACGGCTGGCGGTGAACTGGCTACCCGTCAAGGGTCACAGCCTGCGCCTGGGCGTGAGCCGCGCATATCGGTCGCCGACCATCCTGGAGCAGGAGTCCGATTTCAAACTGACCCTGGGGCCGCAGCTGTATGACCAGTTGTTGCTGAGCCCCTACACCCTCAAACCCGAGCGCATGGACAGTGCGGAACTGGGCTATCTCTATCAACGGGACAGACTGAATCTGGATGTTCGGCTGTTCCACAACCGGCTTGACCACATCGTCGACGCGGCTTCGCCTTATCCCGTTGCGGGCGAATTCGCGGGTGACGGCGCGGACTTCACCTATGCCAACCTTTACCGGGCGAAGCAGTGGGGCGCCGAATATCAATTGCGCTGGCAAACCGGCCAGGCCAGTTGGATAAGCCTGGCGCAATCCTGGACCCGGGTTCGTTCCGATTTTCAGGAACTGGAAGAGTCGGCTCCCGCGATGACCCTTTCACTGCTGGCCAACCACGACTTTGGCCCGTTCAGCGGGAGCCTTGGCTATTACAAGATCAGCAACATGCGTTGGATCGGCTCGGCCAGGACACCGGCCTACGACCGCCTCGACTTGCGGGTGAGCCGGGCTTTCAGGCTGGGCAGCGTGCGCGCCGAGATGTCTGCGGTCGCACAAAGCATCCTGGGCGATTACAGCGAATACGGCGTCAATGCCATGTTCGAGCCGAGGGCTTATGTTTCCCTCAAGCTGCATTTCTGAGGCGGCCGGGACGGATTCATTCCGCTGCATGTGCGGATGGTTTTTCCGCTGGGCACAGCGTGCGATTGTCCTGCTGGCGGCTTGTCTGGCGTGGCCTGGATCGCCGTTGGCGGCGCCCGCCATCACCGTGTTGCTATCGGAGCCAGCTGGTATCCACCAGGTAACCGCTGCCAGCTTGCTGCAATCACTGAGCCGCGAAGGCTGGACGATTACCGTCTCCACCCCCGAAACCTATGTGAAAACCGATGCCAACCTGACTGTCGCAGTCGGCACGCGCGCGCTTGAATTTGCGCTGGCGCAGCCCGGTCGGCCGGTGCTGTCGCTGCTCGTGCCGTGGCTGACCCATGAACGCCTGTCCGCAGGCCAGCGCCAGGTCAGCGCCTTGTATCTGGATCAACCATTGACGCGCCAATTGCAGTTGCTGGAACTGGCGCTGCCTGATCTGAAACAGGTCGGCGTTCCGCTTGGCACCCTGAGTCAGGGCATGCAATCAACGTTGGCGAATGCATCGAAGGACAGCGGCCTGCCGGTCGGAACCGCATTGATCCAGCGCGGAACGGATTGGTATGCCGCGCTGACCACCCTGTCGGAAAACAGCCAGGCTTTTCTCCTGCTGCCCGATCCGATGGTGACGCAACGCGGCGTGCTACAAACCTTTTTTCTCCACACCTACCGCCTCAAAAAACCGGTATTGGCGTATTCCGCACCGCTGGTGCAGAGCGGCGCGCTGCTGGGTTTGTATGCCACTCCGGCGCAACTCGGAGAAGAAGCGGCCGGATGGATCAAGGAAAGCTGGACCAAGGGTGGGTTCAGGCTGGGCGCATCGCGCTATCCGAAACGTTTTACCATCGGCGTCAACCGCAGTGTGGCACGCTCCCTGGATATCGCGCTGCCAAGCGAGGCATCGCTCACCCGACAGTTGGAGGCGATGCCATGAAAATCCGCACGCGTGCCTTTCTGTTGGGTCTATTGCCGACATTGCTGGTGGCGTTGGTGCTCACGGCCTACCATGTCCGCAGCCGGATTGCCGAACTGGACCAATCGGCGGTGCAGCAGGGCACGGCGATGGCACGCCATCTGGCGTCTTCCGCCGAATATGGCGTTGTAAGCGGCAACACCGCCACCCTGGGCTCGCTGCTCGATCAGGCGGTCGCAGAACCTGGCGTGACGGGGGCGATGGTCATCTGGCCGAATCAGGCCCGCATGACGCGAGGCGAAACCCTTGCCACGCTTCCCAGTCTCGGCGCGGCCAGCCAGTGGCTGGCCGACGCGCGTTCCTGGTTTGCGCATCCGGTGGAGCTTGCCGCGCCCGTTACGAGCGATCCCTTTCTCGAAGCCAGCACCCACTCGAATCGTCCCCTGGCCTGGGTTGTGGTCGGCTTTGATACGCGCAGCAAACAGGCGCTCACGAAGCAATTGCTGCTGGCCAGCGCGGGCATTACTTTGCTGGGGCTGACGCTGGCGATCCTGTTGATCAACAAGCTTGCCCTGACCGGCTTGCAGCCGCTTCTGGACATCATCGCCACGGTCAAACGCATCAGCTCGGGCAGCTTCGGCGCGCATCTGGAGGTCACCGCCCGCTCGCCGGAACTGCGCGAACTGCAAACCATGGTCAACCAGATGAGCGAGTCGCTGCGATCCTATCAGCAGGATATGGAAAAGCGGATTCACGCCGCCACCGCCGAGCTCGAATACAAGAAAAAAGAGGCCGAGCAGGCCAGCCTCGCCAAATCCCGATTCCTGGCCGCCGCCAGCCACGACCTTCGCCAGCCCATGCACGCCATCAGCCTGTATGTGGAAAGCCTGAAGTCGCAAATGCAGGGCCGCGCGGCGGAAGACACCCTGAACAAGATCGAGCGCGCCATCCTCGGCACGGTCGAACTGTTCAACGCCATCCTCGATGTCACCAGGCTGGATGCGGGCGTGATCCAGCCCCAGTTCGCGCCGGTGCGCCTGCGCAAGCTCCTGTTGCAACTGGCCGAAGAGTTTTCACCCGAAGCTGACAGCAAAAGCCTGTCCTTGCGGGTGCGGGTGCCCGATGTCTGGGTCTGGAGTGACGAGCGGCTGCTGGAGCGCATATTGCGCAACCTGCTGGCGAATTCGATCCGCCACACCGAGCGCGGGGGCGTGCTACTGGCCGCCCGGCGCTACCAGGGAAAAATCCGCCTGCAAATATGGGATAGCGGAAGCGGCATCGCGGCCGAGCAGCAGTCGCGTGTTTTCGAGGAGTTTTACCAGGCGGGAAACGGGGACGAGCAAACGCGCCATGGACTTGGCCTGGGACTGGCCATCGTTCGACGACTGGTTCGGCTGCTGGGGCACCCGTTGCAATTGCATTCCAAACCCGGGCGCGGCACGGTGTTCTCGCTTGATCTGAGGGGACTGGAAAATATCCTGGCAGTCGATCCCGATGGGGCAGGCGAGGTGCGTAACGAAGCATTGGAAGGGTTCGCGGTCGTCGTGGACGACGATCCGGTTGTGCTCGACGCCTTGAGTCGGTTGTTACAGCAGTGGGGACTGGAAACCCGCTTGATGCAAAACCTGCATCAGGTCAGGCATGAGCTGCAGGCGGCGCCCGATGTCGTGCTGGTCGATTATCAACTGCTCAACGGAGAAACCGGGCTCATGGTCGCGCGGGAAGTGCACAGGCGCTGGGGGAGCGTTGTCCCGATTGTGCTGATCACCGGCGACACGCGCATGGAAACGATCCAGGCGCTGCGTGAAAGCGGCTTGCCGATCCTGCACAAGCCGGTGCGGCCGAGGCAGCTGCGCAGTTTGCTTGCGCAGTTGCTGCAGGCTCACCGGGATGAATCCGGTGGCGGGTGATTGCAACTCGTTCTGGCCCCAATACTTGGCCGGCATCAGGGCGAAGCAAAATGCTTACTTCTCCATCAGCTTCTTGATCACGCCCGCCGCCCATTCGCGCCAAAGCCGATCCGGAAGGTGGCTGTCAGCAGGGTTGACGTGTAGCCGAAAGCCGAAAACTCATCCGTGCGCGCAGCCGGGCGGCCAACGGCGGCGCGCAGTCAAATCAGACGTTGCGGCGGCGCGCCACGGCAGTAACCGCAGCCAGACCGGCCAGCATCAGTGCATAGGTTTCTGGCTCCGGCACCGGTGCGGCCGTCGCATACAGATGACCGCTTGCGCCGACGACGCTGGCGTTGGCGGAAAGCACGTCCACATAGAGGTGGCCGGTATTGCTGACGTCCGCCACTGCCTTCATGTTTGCCGGATCCGGGCTGATGGCGTTTGCGGACACATGCAGCTTCATGAGCATGTCGAAGCTGTCGCCGACTCTCAGGCCAGTGATGTCGGTCGACACGATGTTTTGTGGATCATATTTGTTGATCATGGTGTGGGTGTCGACAATGACTCCCAGAGTGGGGTTCGACACCAAAAGCTGGGCAGTCGCCTCACTCAACGCGGTGAATGTGGCTCCGCCAAAGAACAGGCCGCCGACATCGATCGTGAAGCGCAGTGACACCGGTGTTCCGATGGGTACATTGGGTGCCCCGACCACGGTTCCGCTGTCTTTGAACCACGCATCCGACCTTGCGACGGCTTGGTTGTTGGGGGTGAGGTTGAGGGTCTCTGCGGAGGCAAACCCGCGCAGCAAGCCTGGGCTGGCACTTGCGCTGGCGTTTGCAAAGCCGGCAAAGACACCGCCATCCGCGACCGTGCGCGAGGCCGAGATGAAGCCTGCGCCGGCCTGATCCGGACTGATGACATACGGAGCACCAAAACCGGCGCCAACTGTCGCCTGGACACACTGGAAATAGGTAGGGTGCGGCTGCGCAACGTAGTTGTTGCAAAAATAGTCCTCTGCCTGCGCGCTTGCGCAAAGCAAAGCCAGCGGTAGCGCGCAGGCGACGATAGGCTTCTTGAGTTTCATGGATGGCTCCTTAAATAATAAATTCCACAGGGTGGGGTCAGGCGTCCGGGTATGTTCTCCGGTGGGTGTTGTCGCAATCTCCAGCTGTTCTTTCAAACCCTTACTCGCAAACCCACTACGCAGCCTTGATGCTGGCTGTTGCCGATTATCTATCTGTTGGGCGAACGCAAAACGACCGCGCCAACACAACTCAGCGCACACCGGAAAAACGCAAAAGAAGCGCAGCGCCTGACCGGCGTGCGCATGAGACATCGCCAGGCTTTTGCCCAGCGAAACAGAAATGGACGGGACAGGGAGCACCCCGTTCCTGGCGTCAAACTTCAACGCCGACTGCTATTCACGCGCACTATTTGCTACTTTATTTTTGCAGTCAGTCTGCAATGCGACGTGTCTATGCACATCTGCACCCGCTGCTGTTTTTAACTACAGGGGATTTCAAGAGGGACAACCCCGCGCCCTCCCCAAACCAGCTGCCAGTTACAGCCTATCCTGCGGCAGCACTGCCTGCAAAAAATCACCGATTGATAACCGATTGGGAAAAAAGGCGAAAATAAACTGTCGTCTGGTGTGCCGGGGCGACAACCGGTGGTGTGGGAGAAAGATGAAGGAGGTGCGGTTGCGTGCGGCGGCACTGAGGCAATACCCACCACCTCAGCAGGTGCCAGACCGAGCCGGAATTCTGATTGGTCGATAGCGGATTCAGCGACAGGCGCGGCCGACTCAACCAGACGTTTGGGTGGCTTAGCAGTCCGCGTAGATACTCTGTTCACTGTTTTTGCAAGGTGGAAATGCTACACAGCCAGATCCAACCCCGGATTTCCGACCGTACTTGTGAGCATCGCCGCCCTGAAACTGCCGCATCGACCCGACCGAATCGAACCCCGCGCCAAGAAACGACGACCTGAAAACTTGCCGCTGCTGACCGTCCCGCGAGAGGTCGCCCGCGAAATTATCCGTGCTCAGCGGCTTAACCGAGTGCCATGTGAGCCTGGCCCCTTTGATTGTCCAACGCGCCCCCGGTTGCGAAGGCGCTGGTTCAATGAGTTGCTGCGCGAGGCGTCCCGGTTGCGCTGTGTCAGCAGTCGCGGCTGGTCGAAACCTCGAATGGTCAAGCGACGACATTCACCCTACGCCAGCCATGTTCGCCCCAGACCCCGAAGCCAAATTGAGACTTGACCCCCGACTCCCCGGAAAACGGCTGATGCTGAGGTAGTGGCATGAGAGCCCCTTTTGTCCGCTTTAGTCACTTTGGTCCATTACGCTTCCCCTGGCGGCGGCATTCCGACCAGGCTGCCAGTCAGTCTTCCGACGAGGGTGTCACCGTCGAAGCGTGAAAATGCCAAGGTCAGGTCCCAAGTCCAGCCTGGCCTGAATACCTCGGATGGAATATCACCACTGATGAAGTTTATATCCGCACGAACGGGAACCGACTGCTCGGAAAATCCAAATACATCTGAATAGAAGTCAAAGCGGTCTTTGTCCGCCAGGGCGGCGTTCCTTGGTGGAACGACGGATCCCACGGCATTCGCTGCAACTATCCCTGCAGGTTTCTTAATAAGATATTCAACTTTGTCGGCGGAGCCCCTAACTAGCCCAAGCAGTTTTGGAGCGGTTTTTAGGCTAAGTTTGAACAGGTTGCCGAACGTCGGCTCGCAGTTGATAATGGCCTCGAAGGCGGCACCGCCGCCGGCGGCAGAGTCAAATTTGGGATTCAGGCCCAGACTGACGGCTAAGCCCAGCAGCGCGCTATCGGCAACCGTCCGATACGGCAGGTCAATACCCGGGACCACAAAGCCCGCCCGCGCCTCAACTGTCCGAACTGTCACCGGCACAAACGGCTCGACTAGAGCACTGCGAAGGTCGACCGGCGACTGCAATCGAATAATCCGATCGAATGGCGACTCGCCATAGTCGAACGTCCAGCCCTGACCGGGTTTGCTGGGATCAGCTCTTGGGGTGTCGGTAGGTAGCGGGTCGGTTGCAAGGCGGCATTGGAAGGACCCCGAAAATGCAATTCTGACGCCGGAGACAGGAAGGGATTGCAATTCACTGGAGGAAAGCGGTGCGGCATTCTGGCCGCTTTGCCCGCCCGTGCCGCTGACAGCATTGGTATAGACTTGCCGCGCGTCGTCCGGGGTGATGAGGCCCTGCGCCTGGGCGCTACCAAGGACCTTGCCAAGATCTTGCAGATCACGGTTGACGGCGGACGGCTGCGTTGGCGCCGCGCGCGTACCGCCGATGGCAGCCCCACCCGTGGGAGCGGCAGTTCCGGCGGACACTCCGCCTTTGCCCCCAGCGATCTTTACCGCGTTGTCGCTGAGCGTTTTCAACAGGTCGGTGGTCAGCGCCGTTCCCGACATGTCGCGGAACAAGTTCGGCGTGCCAAGGACATTAAATGCAGCCCCCAGGCCCGTCGGATCGGGTGCCGCTGGCGGATTGACAATGTTGACGATCGAACTGGGGAATGGTGTGGCTGACAAGTTCTGCTGCTGCGGTTGCGGCGTAACCGGCACTGTCGGCGCGACTTCCGGCGCGAAGTGCGGAATCGGTGATTGTTGCCAATCCCAGAACCGGGTGTTGTCTATTTCCTCGGATGCGTTGCAGTGGCCAAGCTTGGCCTCGGCAAACACGCCGCGGGTCGGAAGCGCGACGAGCCGTTCATCGGGCTGAATGGCATCGGGCTCGCCACCGAGTGCATTGGCGATCTTTGCAGTGATTGCGCGGTTCCAGTCCCGATCGGTACTCGGGTACGCGATAAAATCCCCCACAATCTCCAGTGGCCGGTTTTCGATATGATCAAGCACCGTCGAGCCGTCGCTCATCGCGATTGCGTCGAGCACGTCGGCCCGTTCGAGTGCACCAAGGCCGAGCGCGATGGCCCTGCTGTAGTGGCGTTTGTTGGACTTGAGGTGCGCGATCAGATCGAGCGCCTGCGCGCGGTCTGCAACTTCGCCGGCTGAGACAATCGGCACAGGACCTACAGCGGGACCCGGCCTCTTGGTCGGCAGAGTGAGAAGATTGTCCACCTCGCTGTTCTGATTCCTGATCACGATATGCCCGTCATCGTGATTTTCATCGACGAGGACAACGCCGGGCGGGCCGGCGAGATCGAATCCCGTGATCTTGATATGCGAGAACGAAACGTGGGCATCACTCTCGTCCGTCGGAAACACTGCCACGTGCACGCCGATACCCCTGATTTTCTCCCAAGATATCTCGCCGTTTCCGATAGGCATGGCCGTAAACACATTGTTCTGATCGTTCAGTCGAAATGCACCGCTGTGGTTGAGGACCTCGTTGCCGAAGCTATTGACCAACTTCAGAGCGCTGCCGTCGGTGAGGAGCAGGTGGGCAAGGACATCTGCATGCTGGTCATCGTCATCGACGTTCCTGGTGAAGCCACCCGAGCGCATTTCGAAGGTGAAGAAGTGAAAACGGGGAGCAGGATTGAGATCGACCACGACCGGTGGTTGCGTAGGAAACGGCTTCGATAAGTCGCGAAACCGACCTTCCGCGACTCGACCAACCGCATCAAAGCTGGGGGCGAGTTGGTCATTCAGCAATGCGCCCGCCAATACCGCGCGGTTATCAACGATGCTGCGCAGGGCGCCATTGACGATATCGAAAGAATCGAACCAGTCAGTCTTGAATTTCACGAATACGGCAGGACGCTGACGGACCAACCCAGTCACGACCCTGAAATGCCTCAGCACTTCGTAGTAAAGAATCGTCAGTGCGTGGCTGTGGTTGTAGTTGACGACCGTTCGTGTCTCAATCGCCTCCTTTTCCGACTGGGTGGAATGGACTACAACCGTGCTTTGCAATTCCCGCATCGACGAGCTTGCCTGGGTGATGTTGTCGCTCAGCTTCTGAATAGTAGTCCCGCTGATATCGCGGCTGCCGCTGCTGCTCGACGTGCTGCCGCCGAGCGAGCCGGCGATGCCTGCACCCGTACCGTCAGAGCTGCTGCCGAGTGCACCGGCAACCCCGGCCGAAAAGTTGCTGCCGTGCTGATACTCCCGTGCGGCGGCCGCGACGGCCTCACTGATCGTCCGGTCGCGATGCTCGTTGTGAACCAGTTGCTCGTCGACAGTCGTCCGCTCCGTTCGCTGTGCCTCATCCCGCCGCGTCCAGTCAATCACTGCCAGGTTTACCGATTCGCCGGGGGCAAGTGGCATGCTGTAGATGATTTGTCCCAGTGAGTGCCCAAGCGGGTTCCACGCAACGCGATACTCGTTGACGACTCCAAGCTGAACCTGCTGCGCGACAACCGGCGCTACCGGAACGGAAACATCCCGAAGGCGCACGACCTGATAGAAGTACTGTTCTTGCAAACTGAGGTTGGCAGGCAATATCGACTCGCAACCGTCGGCTCCAATGAGGGAGCCCGGATTGGTTGCGAAGGATCCGGGAGAGAGCCGCCAATCCTCGATCGATGGACTTTGCATCGCCGGAAGTGCGAGGTTCTGTATGGCGTCCGGTAGATGAAGCCTTGCAATCTCAAACCGACTAACTATCGCGTCCTGTGTGACGCGGCCCTGTGCGAGGGCGTCGAAAAACGCGCCGCCGGGACCTGTCGGATATACCGCTACAGTCACATCGAGTATTGCGGCGGGATCAAGGCTTCTTGCTTTTATTGCCGCGCCTAGCGCTTTTCGCACCGACAGCGGCAATCGCGCTAGATCGTATGAAAGGTAGCCAACATGATCGGTCGCCAGCACACCCAGGGAATAAGCCCAAAGTATGGGTGCACCGACGAACGGTGGCTTGAGCGGCAACTCCAGCTTGGCCGCCTCCTCGCGAATAGCGTCCCTGAGGGCAATCACAAGGGCGTCACCGTCAATCTCTCGCAGCGCCGCACCATTCGCCGCGCCGCGGACTCGCTTGATGACCGTAGCAATGAACTTAGGCAGGGCTCCGCGCGAGCCGGCCAGCTTATCCAGGCCCTTGGCACCAAGTTGCCGCACCAGCTCGCGATTGATGGCGTCCAGGAGTCGACGAAGAGGCTCCGGGTCGCCTAGATTTTCTGGTGCGTCCGCTCGCAAGGCGGCCTGGATTGGATCATCGAGGCCTTGAAAAGGGTCGACTGGCGGCTCAGATTCTTCGGAGCGGACGATGACCTCGGCATACGCGGGCATGCGCGCAACGGGTAAGCCTGAACCCTGCTCCAGCGCAAAGATCGCCAGGCGGGACGGAGTGGCAAACGTAGTGGGCAGCATCTTCAACTCCCTAACAACAGAAACTTTGAGCGGCGAAATGGGGTCGGCGAAATTGAGAATCAAAGGGGCCAGGCTCACATTGTTCCCATCTGTCTGCCAAAACCGGCTGCCAGTCGCTGTCCACTCTGCGGCAGCCGTGCCTGCAATAAATCACCGATAGTTAACCGATTGGGAAAAATGGCGAAAGCAATCTGCCGTCGGATGCGCGGTGTGACGGGGCGACAACCGGCGGTGGGGGAAAGATGAAGGGGGGTGCGGTCGCGCGCGGCGACACCGGGGCAATACCCGCCACCTCAGCAGGTGCCAGGCCGAGCCGGAATTCTGATTAGTCGATAGCGGATTTAGCGTCAGGCGCGGCCTGTTCAACCAGGCGCTTGCGCAGCGCTTCGGTTTCTGCGCTGGGCGACACGCCGAGCAGCATCGACAACATGCTGCGGCATCGTTGGTAGACCTGGATGGCGTCGGCGGGCTCGCCGCGCGCCTGATGGCAGCGCATCAGCCGACGGTACAGGTCTTCGCTGGTGGGGTCGTGTTCGATTCCGCACTGGTACCAATGCGCGGCGGCCTCCCAGTCGCGCTCGCCCTCCAGCCGGTCGCCCTGCTGCCGCAGCCCGCGCAGATATTTGCCGTGCAGGCGGGCGCGCGGCGCCAGCATCCACGGTTGCTCGGGTTCGCGTGCGAGCAGCGGGCCGCGATACAGCAGTAGCGCTTTTTGCAGCGCTTGCGGGCACTGGCCAGGCTCGCCCAGCCCGGCCATGCCGCGCTCGAAAGCCCAGGCATCGACCCAGCAGACGCTGGGGTCGAGGCTGAATTTGCCGCGCGAGAAGGTCACGGCGTCGGGGTGGCCCAGCAGTTTGCGCAGGCGCAGCAGGGTCATGCTGAGTGTTGCCAGGGTCTCGCCATTGCCGTCGCTGGCAAGCGCTTCGGCGAGCGGCAGTTCGTCGATGTCGCGTCCGCCCAGCGCGATCAGCACCTGCAAGAGTGCAAGCGGTTTTTTCTGCGCCTTGCGGGCGAAATTCACGGGTTCGCCGTCCACCACCAGTGAAAAACGCCCCAGGGTGTAGACCTTTACCGGCCACGGCCAGTTCTCGACCTCGGGCGCGGGGGCGCGCAGCGTGCGGGCGCGGATGATGTGGTGGACGTACTCGACCTCGACGTCGATTTCCAGGGCGCGGGCGCACAGGCGCGCCATCATCCCGCAGCGCCAATAGACAAAGCTGGTGTAACGATCCCGGCAACCGAGGCGCAGGCCTTCGTGAAGGGCCGCATCACCAGCGACATCGTCGTGTGCGGCGTAAGCAAAGTCGGCCTCGACCATGCGGCAGATGTGTTCGAGCATGCGGCTGCCCAGCGTTTGCGCCATAGCGAGCGCGGATGTCAGGGTGTCGCGAGCCAGAGTGGGTTCTCCGTGGTCGTGCAGCGCCAGGGCGAGGCCGATGCGAGTCACACCGGCAAACACACTCCAGCCCGCATCGGCCAGTTTTACGGCGATTTGCGCATGGCTCAGTGCGCGTTCGGGATCATAACGGGCGGATGCACACAAAGCTGAGCAGATATGGAAGAAGCCCCCCGCGTTGCCCGCGCGGCTGGACGGGTCTGCGGCAAATTGTGCCAGCAGCTTGTTGGCCTGTCCTGTACGCCCCAGCGCAAGCGCGGACGAAATTCCTGGTGCCAGCAGCTGGTGATCCCACAGATGAATGCCTGTGCGCTGCGATTCGGCCAAACCCTCGTCGACTATTTGCAGGCAGTTTTCGAAATTTCCGGTATTGAACTGGTATTGGGCTTTACCGAAATACCAGAATCCGAGAATCGACTCATGGGCGGAGACCTGGGAGTAGCCCGGATATTCGGTCATTCTGAGTGCGGCTTGAGTATGGTCGCCTCGGATCATATGGAGATGCAGTGCCGTTTGCAGGCTGGGTAAAAACTGGGCGATATTGTCGCTCTGGCGTGCCAGCGACAATGCGCGCTCTTCCCAGTGGTCAAGCATTGGATGGGCTGGCTCGCGCAAGAAAAGAATGCTCATCGCGGTATGAGCCACCAGCCAATCGATTTCGGAATGGGAAAACGCCGCGTGCTGAGTGCGCAGATGGTCCAGATGCGCCATCCACGGGTCAAGCCGTTGCATATTGCCGGACACGTCCCAGATGATCGCGGTGCCGATGCTGGCCCAGCTTGCGAAGAGTCCTGCAGGATCTTGCTGTTCGTTGAACAAGGCGAACGCGCGTTCCAGGTCGGCAAGACTCGCAGACGGGTCGGTCGACATGCGCACCCGGCCACGCCAGTAAAGCAACCAGGGCGTCTGCGGGATCGCGGCTTCCGGTACGTAGGCTATCCAGTCTCTCAGGCTGGCAAGGCGCCCCTGAGTCATCAAGGCCTGGGCCTGGCTAACGATTAACCCGGTGAGCGCTGGCCAATCGGCGATCTCGGCGAACAGGGAGGCTGCCGCTTCGGGCTGCGCGTTTTCGGCCAGCAGGGCGGCAGTTCGACGTTTGATCTCTGTCAGTTCCGTTGCGTTCAAGGTCGCCATGGCCTGGGCGACCAAAAACTCGCGGAATAGCGCGTGATACTGATAACTGATCTGGGTATCACTGATCTGGGTATCGCTGCGACGTTCCGTGAACCAGTGCTGCTGATGCAGGCCGTCGAGCAGATCGGCCGCGCAGGGATTGCCAGAAAGCGTTTCTGCCATGGCTGCTGTGATCTTGGGAAGAAACGCAGTGCCTATCAGAAACGAGCGCATTTCGGTGCCCACCTTGGCAAACACCTCGCCCGCAAAATAGGCGAACAGGCCTGCCGCCGACCCGGATGGGTGGACGAGTGCAAGCGTGCCGGTGCGACGCACGTGTTCAGCCAACAGCACCACCCCGGCGGCCCAGCCATTGGCCTGCTCGTGCAGTGTGTCAAGCTTAGCGGGGTCAAGAGGCTGTCGTGCATTGGCCAGCGCGGCAGTCTCGTCACGGTCGAGACGCAGAGCCACGGACGCAATGTCGCCGATGATTCCATTGGCAAGCTGGCGAGCATAGTGTGGCGGTGGCTCCGAACGACTGATGACGATCAGCTTGATCGCCGCAGGCAACTGTTCGACCGCTTCGACGACCACGTCGTGAAAAGCCGACTCCAGTGGTACCTCCTGATAGTTGTCCAGCACTACTACTGCTGACGCACCGAGACGCTGGAAGGCCTCACGGAAGTAACGCCGTGCAAAACCCCGCAGATCGGCCAGGTGCTCCGGCTGGAACAGGGGGAGGGACAGTGGCTCGCCGATGGCGGCATGCCTCATCGCCAGCGTCAGAAAATGGAAAAAAGTTGCAGGGTCGGTGTCGCCCTGATCGACCTGATACCAGATACCCGGTAATTCGCGTGCTTCAAGGTAACTCGCGATCAACGTGGTTTTGCCGGCGCCAGGGGGCGCGCTCACCCAGATTGTGGAGCGGGCGCGCTGCGCATCGAGCAGATCGAACAGACGCTCGCGTTGGAGCGCCTGGTGTAGGCGTGGGCGTGTGAGTTTGGCGATGGAGGGTGCAAACGTCATTCCGTTTCCCATGACTATGAGTCGCCAATTCTCCGCTTGCTGGCTTGATCGGCTTATTTCTCCGTCAGCTTCTTGATCACGCCTGCCGCCCATTCGCGCCCGCCCAGGCCAAACGCCAGCGCGAACGCCAGGCCGATTGCGCCAAAGCCGATCTGGAAGGCGGCGGTCAGCAGGGTGGTGCCGATCGCCAGTTGCTCCAGCGCGACGAACACCACAAAGATGATGACGCCATATTCCGACAGCGTGCTGAGGGTGAGCGCGCCTTGCACGCCGATGTTGTTGAGATAGGCAAACACCAGGCGGTTGATGAAACGCGCGACCAGCGTACCGAACACCAGCACCAGGATGGCGACGATGATGTTGGGGATATACAGCACGATCTTGTTGAACAGTTCGGCCACCATATGCAGGCCGAGGCTGTTGGAGACGGTGACCATGACCACGAAAATAATGACCCAGTAGGTCAGCTTGCCCAGCAGGCGCGACAGCGACACATCGAGATGGCCCTGCTTGAGGAACGCCTCGATGCCGGTTTTTTCGGCCAGGCTGTCGAACTTCAACACATCGAGCAGCTTCATCACGCCGGTCTTTGCCAGGTTGGCGAGCAGCCAGCCTACGAACAGCAGCACCAGCGCAGCGAGCAGTTGGGGTACAAATCCAGCCAGTTGGGTCCAGAAAGCGGTAAACGAAGCGACAAAAACATCCAGTTGTTGCTGCATGACACATTCCTCCATCACTGCTAAAAATGCATTATATCCACGCAATCGGGTTGGCCTTTCCGGGCAGCCAGGTGGTGCGGGCGCAAGCGATGGAGGGGTCCTGCCCGTCGGGTTCTGCCTAAACTGTCTAAAACGCCAGGCGGTGCCAGTCGATGCCCCATACCTAACACGCCGGATTCCTGCCGCTCGCACATTTCTGTCCTGCTGGCCACGCTGATGGGGCAGGGCTATTCCGGCCTGGGGCCGGTTGTTGAGAACGGCGCCATCGTCAAGCGTGAACTCGCTTCTCGCGACGCTGTGCCGCACGGCCTGCAGGCGAGCCAGGCGCCGGGCCATCAGCTGGGCGTGAATCCGCCACATCCACCTGCTGTCCGCGCCGGATTTTTCGGCTGCAACAACGTCATCGAACTGGCGCGTGTTGCGTCGGACGAAGTGCGCCGCGGCCTGCGCATCCAGGTGCTGGGCAACGAGTTGATGGAACTGTTCGGCGCCTGCTACGCATCACGGCGGAAGCGTTCGACGATCATTTCGCTGAACGTCATGAATCGCATTCCACCGCGCTGTTCAGCCGCTATCACGGCCGGCCCTTCTGGTCGGGCCGCTGGCGCGCCTGAGTCTGAACCGCGCGGGTCAAAATCCTGCTGGCCGAAAGCGGTCTGCTGCTGCCCAGCTGCAACCTGTTTCACAGTCTGGTGGCGCGCGCCATCGAAATCCTGCTGGCGCTGCACGAAGCGCTGCGTCTGCTCGACGCCTACCGCGTACCGGACTCGCCCTGGGTGCCGGTCAGCCTGCGCATCGTGCCGCCGACCAGCCAGAACCTGGGTTGAATCGAGGCAGACCTGCGGCTGTCGCTGCTCAACTTCGGGCTCGACCACCCGGATGACGTATTGCGCCTGCATTGCTAAAAAGCCATCCGCATCTATGACCCCTGCATTCCCTGCGCCACCCATTTTCTGCGCATGAACGTCGAGCGCTCGTGAGCCGGTTACGCATCCTCGGCATCGGTTCGCCGTCGGGCGACGACCAGGCCGGCTGGCTGGTCGTCGATGCGCTGGCAGCCTTGGGCGTGCATGCCAGGAACAATGTCGTCATCGACAAGCTGGGCCGGCCCGGCGTGCAACGGCTCGCCCTGCTGGAAAACGCAGACTGGGTAATATTGGTCGATGCCATGCAGGGCGATGGCCGGCCCGGACAGGTTCAGCGCTTTGATCGAAAGGACTGGCCCGCCTGCCGCGAGGGACTGTCGAGCCATGACCTCGGCGTGATCGACGCGCTGCTGCTGGCGCGCGTACTGGGAAAACTGGCGGCACGGCTCGATTTGTATGGCATCACAATTGGCCCGGAGAATCCCGGTCAATCCGTGCACGGCGCCGTCATGGCAGCGGCAGCACAGCTTGCGCGACGCATTGCCGACGAATTGATCGCGCCGTTGCGGCAAGCCTGATCAGGCTTGCCGCAACGGGATGGGAAAACCAATTGTTTTCATTGAGTTACTCGAACTTGACCCGCACATTTTTACAGTGGTCAGAGCGGGGTGCAGCCCTTATACTGCAGGCCCGTTTCATGCTGCCTCAATTTCTTGAGGCGCCTGTCGTGTCCCCAGTCCAGGATCAAGCAATCAAGTGATGTACCGCATTTTTTTCCCGGCCGGGCTGTTCTGGCTGTTGTCGTGTTCTATCGCGTGGGCTGCGTCCGACCCGACGCCTGTCCGGGTCGGGGTGTTCGACAATCCCCCCATCGTCAGCA
>NCHD01000173.1 GCA_002257045.1 Hydrogenophilales bacterium 16-61-112
TGGGCAGTCGCGCCATGTGTTGCAGGACATGATCCGCAGCGGCGCGCTGGCAACCTTCGACGGCATGATCCAGCTCGATGAGTTGCTGCGTGCCTTCCCCGGGGTGAAATGGGACGACGATGCGGAATTACGCCGGGTATCGGAAATCAAGGACAAGGCCTTTGCCAAGCGGGTGCGCGAACTGGCCTTGCCCGACAAGGATGTGTTGACCGCGCGCCTGAACGAGCTGGGCCATGATTACGCGGCCGCCCGGGCCCTGCTTTTGCACTACGGCAACGTGATGACCTGGCTGGACGAAAAAATCGATGAGCTGGACGAGGGGACGAGCGCGGAAACGCACCACGCCCTGCACAGCGTGCGCGCCTTCTTGCTGCGCAATCTGGCCGAGATGCCATCCAATGCCGCGCAGGCGCAAGCAGTCATCGTGCAGGAGCGCATGCTCAAAATCATGTCGGCGCACGTCACCATCGTACCCAGCGGCCACGAGTTCTTCGTCGAGGGCAATGAGACCTTGCTGGATGCCGCGCTGCGCCATGGCGTGTCGCTCAATTACGGCTGCAGCAACGGCAACTGCGGCGACTGCAAGGCCCGCCTGGTATCGGGCGAGGTGAAGCAGGTTCATGCCCACGACTATGTGCTGGGTCCGACCGACAAGGCGTCGGGCGTGATGCTGCTGTGCTCGTACGCGCCGGTGAACGATGTCGTGATCGAGGCCAACGTGGCGGGCGCGCGCGATATTCCGCTGCAGCAGTTGACCGCCAAAGTGAAGTCGGTCGAGATATTCAACCCGCAGATGGCGGCGTTGCACATTCTGGTTCCGCGCAGTCAGCGCCTGCGCTTTCTCGGTGGGCAGAGCATTCAGGTCGGCATCAACGGTGTGAGCGGGCGTTATGCGATCGCGAGTTGCCCGTGCGAAGACCGCCACATCGAGGTGCAGGTTGCGCGTCGAGCCGGTGATGCCTTTGCCGACGCGCTGTTTACGGCGGATCTGGCTCACGCGCCGGTCTCCATCGAGGGGCCGTACGGCGAGCTCGTGCTGGATGAGGATTCGCCGCGGCCGCTGATTTTTCTCGCCTTTGGCTCAGGGTTCGCGCCGATCAAGAGCTTGATCCAGCACGCCATGTCGCTGGAACTGGCAGAGTCGATGGACTTGCACTGGCTGGCCGATTCCGCCGGGCATTATCAGGACAATCTCTGCCGCGCCTGGGCGGATGCGCTGGATAGCTTCAATTACGTGCCGCATCCGCCAACGGATGATCTGGATGGCTTGCTGCGCACCATCGTGCTGGATTACCCGGATTTGCATCGCTTCGATGTCTATGCCGCCGGCACGACAGCGCAGCTTGAGTCTGCGTATGGGAATTTTGTGCGCGAAGGCCTGCATGGCGCGCGCTGGTTTGCCCGGATGGAAGCGGAATCGGTGGCGGCCATCACGCTGGGACATGTCGTGGTGGCCGTGTCGCAGGCGGCGCTGGACGCGACACGCGCCCACGAACGCGCCCATGTCAGGCAATTTGAACGTTGGGGGGTGTTGATGGTGGTGCTGTACCCGGTTGCAGGTGTGCTCGCCGCGTTGCGCGGCGGCCATGCTTATATTGATAACGTCTTTGAGCGCGAGGCGCGGGCGGCTGAAACGCCTCCGCGCCAGTAAACCCGCCGCTATTCAGTCAGCCGGAGGATGAAACCCGGATCCGGGGTCGCCGGTGTCCGGGTCAATCCAGTCGGATATGCCCAGTTCGCCCTCGGCCTCTTCCACGGTTTCGCCCGGCTCGTAGTCGCTTTCGGCGTTGTATTCCATGTCTTCTACCGCAGCCAGCAGGCTGGCGAACGGGCCGTATTCTTCGCCCGTCTCGGCATCGATCCAGTAACAACCGTCCGGCCGTTCGATGATGCGGGTGTGGTCGTAGTCAGCTGGGGTTGAGGGTATGGCTTGGGTCATGGCGCGTCCTCCGTCCCATGACTATAGGGCGCGATGCCGGGCAGGGCAAGGATCGATCAGGCGATTCGCTGCGCAAAGCCGAACCCGAGCAGGGCGCCCAGCATCAGTGCCAGATGAAACCAGCTCCACAGGCGAAAATGCCGGGTCAGGGCGTCAATTTTGCGGTTGGCCACGATGAATGGACGGCCGTGACGGGGTTGGCGTATCAGGTGGATGCCATCCTTGAGGCGGGTTTCAAGATGGGCGCGGTCAACTTCGATCGAGGCCTCATACCGTGCGTGTTCCCATTCTTCAAGACTGATTTCGCCATCACGGTTGGCGTCAAAACGCGCCAGCAGACGGGTCTTGTCGGCCTTCCATTCGGCCAGCAGGGCCGACAAATCAGCGCTTTTGCTCAGAACGGCGTTGGCGCCGCCCAGCGTGACGTGCTCTCCGATGACATAAATGGTTTCGCCTTCGATCAGCGTCCATTCGGTTTTGCGCAGGTTGCCCAAGGTCGAAACCTGCTTGCGTGACGTGATGATCTGCGCGCCATCAGGGTCGACCAGCAACTGCCCCGTTCCGTCATTGACGCCGAATGTGTCGTGCGAGACGTCTGATTGCACGTGTTCCCAGCGATTGTCGATTTTTTCTTCGATCTGGTAGCGGTACCACAGGCAAGGCAGACCGCTGATGGGGCTGACGAGGCTGGTTCCGGGCGGCTGCTGTCCCCGACCCACGACCTCGACATATCCCTGCGGCGCGGAAGCAATACGTGAGGTGGGCGTGTCGGCGACGGTGCGATA
>NCHD01000174.1 GCA_002257045.1 Hydrogenophilales bacterium 16-61-112
CTGACGGTCGAATGCTTTCAGCCGGATATCCACCTCGAAAGCCGCTCCGGCATCTAGCGCCCATTCGGCGGCCATCGTCCTATCAGGATTGGCGCGTTTAAGCGCAGAACAATCCGGGCGATGAACGGTGAGCCCGCGCCCGACCGTGGTGTAAGCAACGATGTTATCGGGCGGCTGCGGTCTGCAGCAACGTGCCAGCGTCACTGGCACATCCCCCAATCCGGGAATAATGACCGGATTTCCCGACTTGGCATGCGTCCGCGGTTTTGCTGTTGGAATTAGCGCTGGGGTCGATTTTCCAGGTTCCTGCAAGGCATTGATCAAATCACGATGACCGACGTCACCTCGGCCAAGCGCTGCAAAAAATTCGTCAACTTTTCCGAATTTGAGCCGCTGCGCGAGCTTCTCCTGATTCGTATCCACCACACCCAGGCGTTTAAGCTCCTTGTCCAGCAAGCTACGTCCCAACCCCACTTGCTCGCCAACGTCACGCTGGCGGAACCACGCCCGCACCTTCGATCGCGCTCTATGCGTAATCAAATAACCCAGCGCCGGGTTTAGCCAGTCGCGACTCGGCTCACCCTCCTTGGCCGTAATGATTTCTACACGTTGGCCATTTTCGAGCGGGGTATTCAGCGGAACCATCGCGCCATTCAGTTTGGCGCCACGGCAGCGATGTCCAAGATCAGAGTGCAACGCGTAGGCAAAATCTACAGGCGTTGCGCCACGGTCAAGCGCCACCACTCTTCCTTGTGGAGTCAGCACATAGACTTGGTCCTGAAACAACTCGGTCTTGAACTGCTCGGTAAATTCACTACTGTCGGCAACGTCATCCTTCCAATCCAGGATGCGTCGCAACCAGGCTATTTTTTCTTCGTACTGGGCATCCTGCTTGCCGCCTTCCTTATAGCGCCAGTGAGCAGCAACGCCCAGTTCGGCGTGCTGGTGCATGTCGACCGTACGTATCTGTACTTCAAGCGCGCGGTCCTCCGGGCCAATCACCGCGGTATGCAACGAGCGATAATCATTTCCCTTGGGCTGCGAAATATAATCGTCGAACTCCCCCGGAATAGGCTGCCACAAGTTATGAACCAAGCCGAGCACGGTGTAGCAGTCGATCTCACGCTTGACCAGCACGCGCACTGCGCGAATGTCATATAACTGCTCGAAACTCATGTGCTTGCGCTGCATTTTGTTGACGATGCTCGCAATATGTTTCGGACGGCCGCTTACGTCTGCTTCGATATCATGCTGAACAAGTTCAGCTTGCAATCGTTCGACTATGTTCTTGATATAGGCTTCGCGATCGACCCTTTTCTCATCAAGCTGGGCAGCAATGGTTTTATAGGTGTCTGGCTCCAGATAGCGAAAGGCCCAGTCTTCCATTTCCCACTTGATTTGCCATACGCCAAGGCGATTGGCCAGGGGGGAAAACAATTCGCGCGCCTGTTGTCCCAATGCCTTACGCATGGCGGGGTCCTTGCCTGAAGCACAACGCAGTGCGTGCGTCCTCTCGGCCAACTTCACGAGCACGACACGAATATCCTCCACCATCGCCAAAACCATCTGAC
>NCHD01000027.1 GCA_002257045.1 Hydrogenophilales bacterium 16-61-112
GAGTGGGAATAGTCCCGGCGCTTTAGGCAGCGGTTGGTCAACCAATACGTTTTCCCGTTGGCTTTGGTATGGCGAAGCGGCGTGGGAAGGGTGGAATGTTTATTGCCCGAAAAATGTCTCGTTCTTCATGATTGCCCGACCCGTCCCGGGTCGGTTACCGGATGCAAGACCGATTACGGCCTTCCTGCTTGGCAGCATACAGCGCGAGATCTGCGGTATTGACCAGGGCATCGATATCTGACGTATTGCCTTGCTTGGCGGAGATGCCGAAGCTGGCGGTCACGCTGATGGTTTTTTCTTCGCGGCCCACCGTGATCTTGTTGGCTTCGAGAGTTATGCGCAGCCGTTCAGCCACCTGCGTGGCGGCCTTGAGATCGGTGTTGGGACAAATGACCAGGAACTCTTCGCCTCCGATGCGGTTGACGCTGTCGCCCAGCCGGGCTGATTTGCGCAGAATCTCGGCGGTTTCACGCAACACGATATCGCCAACCGCATGGCCGTAGGTGTCATTGATCAGCTTGAAGTGATCAATGTCGAGCACGATCAGGGAAAGAGGCGAGCCAGAGCGCGCAGAGCTGCTCCAGATTTGCTGGAGCTGGTCCATCGCCGAGCGGCGATTGGACAGTCCTGTTAGCGAGTCCGTCAGCGCAGCCGTGGCCAGGCGGCGATTGGCGACGGCGAGCTCGGCGGCAATCTGGCGCAGTTGGGCGCGATCTTTTTCCCAGTTGTTTTGCAATTGCAGCAGGCGTTGCGCGGCAAATAACCGGATGCGCAGCCCTTGCGCGCTGATTGAGCTGGAGATATAGCCGTCGACACTGGATTCTTCGGTCTGCATCAGATGACGCTCGCTGACGTCATCTCCCATCAGCAGGATATGCATGCGGCGGCCTTCTTCGGTTGCGCGCAGGGCGTGGCACAACTCGGCGCCGTCGATTCCTGGCAGGCTTTCGCGGGTGATGATGACATGCGGCAACACTTCCATCGCCAGCGCCAGGGCGGTCTTGCCATCGTCTGCAGGGTAAACGATATGTGCGCTGTCTTCGACCAGCAGGGCGACCGTTTCGCGGCGGCTGGAGGCATTACCATCCGCTACGATGATCCTTAGAGGCAGTTGTTCGTCTGGGGTGACGCTTTGTCCCTGCCTGATGTCTTCGAAAGGGGGCAGGGCTGCGGTAGGGATTTTCAGCATTTCACCCCATTCGCGCCAGCTTGCAATCACCTTGTCGATAAAGCCGCCAGCCGTTTCGGGCGAGAGGTCGAGTGCTTCGGCCTGGTTGATCCATTCGCGAGCCAGATGCGGACGGGAGTCGGCGCCAGCCAGTCCGAAGTCTGCCAGCCGGTGTGCCAGCTGCAAGATGAGCATCAGGCTGCTGGATCGGGAATCAGGCGTGAAATTGGCGTTTTTTGGTGTTTCGTAATAGGCAAGGGGGTCGGTAAATATTTTTGGCAACCCCCAGTCGCCCATCATGACGATGCCCAGTTCGGTGTGGTCGGTTTCCAGTTTGGCCCGTTCCAGCGCGAGGAGCGACTGCGTCCTGTCGGACTGGTAATCGGCCAGCACGCTGCTGAACTCAACCGGGTAAGCGGTAGCCAGCGCCAGCTGCCCAACCTGCGCCAGCAGGCCGCAGATGAACAATTCGTCAGGCGAGGCGGAGCGAACCCGGCTACCAAGGGCTTGCATGGCTAGCCCCATGAGCAGGGAGTGCGACCAGTAGGACTGATAATCGAAACCCGCACAGGTGCCGGAACGATATTGATCAAGCAGGGAAAACCCCAGGGCAAGCTGGCGTACAGAGGTCAAGCCCTGGCGCACGACCGCCTCCTGCACCGACACGACCGGCC
The DNA here is from genome assembly GCA_002257045.1 of Hydrogenophilales bacterium 16-61-112. Classification (GTDB taxonomy): domain Bacteria; phylum Pseudomonadota; class Gammaproteobacteria; order Burkholderiales; family Thiobacillaceae; genus Thiobacillus. Next base: position 1,843 of record NCHD01000027.1, read on the forward strand.
GTGCGATATGCGATTGGGTATTGGCCAGCTTGATCAGCCGACCGGACAAAGCCGGGTCGGTTTGCACCACGTGCGCCACTTCGCCCAGCGTTACGTTTTCGCGCCGGGAGATTTCGAGAACCGCCAGCGCTACGCCTTTGGGAGTAGGCAGCTGGGCACTCAGGTTCAGTTGTTCAAGTGGATTCATCAATCAATCTGCGTGGAGCGGTAAAGAAATTCGGTCGAGTCTAGTCAAGGATATCGACAGATTTCTTACATACTGAAGCTGAATGTTCCAAGGGAATGGTCAGTCGGGCCTTTGCGCTGCAAAGTCCTGTTCAGCGATGGCCGTCTTGCTGGTCCAGGCAGCGCAAATAGGCGGCTGAATCGAACGCGGTCTGGTGGCGCTGTACTTGCCAGATCATTTCTGCCAGACATTCCATGACAGCATGCTGCGCCGACATCGCGTCGCCATGCCGGATTAGCAGGCGCTGGTAGTGCGCGCGGATGCCGGGGGGCTGGTCGACAGACAGCTGTTCGCTGATCGCCAGATGCATGGATAAATGCAGGAACGGATTGGTCTCCCCTGATTCGGGCGGGTAATCGCGTTCCTGATAGCGGTCCGGCTGGTCGAGCAGGGCGTGGTATTCGGGATGACTCAGGATCGCGTCGAGCGCGGGTTGCTCAGCACCCGCCAGTGCCTGTCCGGCGCGGTATTTGGCCCACACGGCGAAAAAAAACTGGCGAACCTGGTCGCGACTCGGATTGAACATGGCGCGGGTCAAGCTTGAACCAGCTTGTCCTGGTATTCACAGAGGTCGGCAATGATGCATTCGCTGCATTTCGTTTTTCTTGCCTGGCATACGTAGCGCCCATGCAGGATCAGCCAGTGGTGCGCGTCGATGCGGAATTCGTCCGGGATGGTCTTGAGCAGCTTTTTTTCCACTTCCAGCACCGTTTTCCCTTTTGCCAGGCCGATGCGATTGGAAACCCGGAAGATGTGTGTGTCGACCGCCATCGTCGGCTGGCCAAAAGCCGTGTTCAAAATCACGTTCGCAGTCTTGCGTCCCACGCCGGGCAGCGCCTCCAGAGCGGCACGGTCAGCCGGCACGGTGCTGTGGTGCTGGTCGATCAGCATCCGGCAGGTGGCGATCAGGTGGCGGGCCTTGCTTTTGTACAGCCCGATCGTTTTGATGCTATCGGCGAGTCCGTCTTCGCCCAGGGCGTAGATCGCTTCTGGCGTGTTGGCCCGCAGAAACAGTCGCCGCGTCGCCAGGTTCACGCCCTTGTCGGTCGATTGCGCCGACAGCACCACCGCCACCAGCAACTCGAACGGTGTGGTGTATTCCAGTTCGGTGGTCGGGTGCGGGTTGGCTGCGCGCAGGCGACTGAAAATTTCGTGGCGCTTGGCTGGATTCATCTGGCAGGGATCAGGCTGCAGCGGGGATCGTCGCGCGCGCACGTTGCGTGCTGCGTGCGTTGTAGCGGTTGTTCGCGGCAATCAGCAGCCCGAGTGCGATGAATGCACCTGGCGGCAGAACCGCCAGCAGGAACCCATGATAGTTCGGCAGCACATGCAGCACGAAGGACTTGGCTGACGCGCCAAACACCAGGTCGATACCGGAAAGCAGCGTGCCCTGGCCGATGATTTCGCGGATTCCTCCCAGCACCACCAGCACCAACGTCAACCCCAGACCCATCGCCAGCGCGTCGACCACGCTGTGCAGCGGATGGTTTTTGGACGCGAATGCGTCGGCACGTGCCAGCACGATGCAGTTGGTGGTGATGAGTGGAATGAAAATCCCCAGCACCAGATAGAGCGGATGCACAAAGGCATTCATCGCCAGGTCGATCACCGTGACCAGCGCGGCGATGATGAGGACAAACACGGGGATACGGATTTCATTAGGCACGAAATGGCGCACCGAGGACACTGCGCCGCTGGAGGCAGCCATCACCAGCATCGTCGCGATGCCCAGCGACGCGGCATTGATCACGTTGTTGCTGATTGCCAGCAACGGACACAGTCCCAGCAGCTGCACCAGTCCAGTGTTCTGCTTGACGAGGCCGTTATGGAACAGGCTGCGGAATTCGGTCATGGACATCATGCTTGGGGCTCCTTGGCGCGTGGCGTGCTGAATTCGGCGCGGTGCTTGGCAAAATAGTCGAGTGCGCCCTTGACCGCGCGAACGACGGCGCGCGGAGTGATGGTGGCGCCGGCGCGGGCGTCGAATGCGCCGCCATCCTTGACGACTTTCCAGTGTTTGGCGACCGGATTGCCGAGCGATTTGCCGGCGAACTGATCAATCCATGCGCTTTTGGCGTGCTCGATGTAGTCGCCCAGACCGGGGGTTTCGCGGTGGGCGGTGACACGCACACCCGTCACGCGGCCTTGCGCATCGATGCCGATCAGCAGCGCGATATTGCCGCTGTAGCCGTCCGGCGCAATGGCCTCCAGCACCACCCCGCTGAACTGGCCGTTGCGCTGCGCCAGCCACATCGACGAGTCGATCCGGGTGCCCAGAAGTTCGTCGGGCGGCAGGCTCCTGCGACTGTTCAGCAGGTCGTTGTCATGCAGTGAGGCAGGCAGAACCTGTCCCAGCAGGGCAAGTTTTGCGGCTTGCTGGCCACGCGTGATGGTGGGTTCGGTGGCCTGATAGGTGAACGCCAGGATAGCGGTGCCGACAAACGCAAACACCAGCAGGATGAGGCCGGCGCGCAGCGCGTTGCGGCTGGCAGCGCTGGCTTTCATGCGCGCGGCTCCTTGCGGGCGCCACCGTAGATCCGGGGCTGGGTGTATTGGTCGATCAACGGCACGCACACGTTCATCAGCAGGATGGCGAAGGCCACGCCGTCCGGAAAACCGCCCCAGGTGCGGATGACCATGGTGAGAAAGCCTGCGCCCAAGCCGAAGACCAGTTTGCCGCGCGGCGTGGTCGCGCCCGACACCGGGTCGGTGGCAATGAAAAAGGCGCACAACATGACCGATGGCGTGAATAGATGAAACCACGGTGCACCAAAGCGGCCAGCATCGAAGAAATGCAGGAAGCCGGCGGTCAGCCAGATGCCGGCCAGAAACGCCAGCGGCACCTGCCAGCTGATAATGCGCAAGGCCCACAACAGCAAGCCGCCGAGCAGGAACGCCGCCGCCAGCCACTCGAAGCCGACGCCCGTCATCTGCTGGTGCAGGCCGGTGCGCAATACATCGAGCGGCGTGGCCATGGTGATGGCGTCGAGCGTGGCCTTGGGCAGGTCGCTGCCAAAAATGACCGCAGCACTTTGCGCCAGCGTGAGGTGCACACCACTGGAATCAAGCGAGGTCAGTTCGAGCGGTCCGGCCCATTGCGTCATTTGCACTGGAAACGACACGATCAGGACGGCGTAGCCGATCATCGCCGGATTGAATATGTTCTGCCCCAGCCCGCCATACAGATGCTTGGCCACCACGATGGCGAACAGCGTGCCGGTGATGATCAGCCACCACGGCGCCAGCGAGGGCAACGACAGCGCCAGCAGCCAGGCAGTGACGATGGCCGATAAATCGGTGAGGAAGGGCTTGGCCGGGTAGCCGCGGGCTTTCAGCATCGCCGTCTCGGCTGCCAGCGCGGTCACCGTGGCGAGGGTGAGCGTGACGAGGATGCCCGGCCCGAACAGCCAGACATAGGCCCCAATGCCGGGTAGCAGGGCAACCAGCACCCACGCCATGATCTGGGTGACGCTGCTGCGGTCGAGTATGAACGGGGAGGGCATCAGGTCTTCTCTTCGGATTCCAGCGGCTGCCGCGCCAGTTCAAGGATTTTGGCCCGGCGCGCTTCGATTTCGGCGATTTCGTGCTGGGTGTCGGGCGACAGGTTGTCGGTATTTTGTGGGGCCGCTTCAGCTTTTTTGGCTTGTGCCCGCGCCAGTGCGGCAGCGATCAGGGCTTTCTTGGCGTCGGCCTCGGTGGGTGTGGCGGCGCCGGAAGCCGCAGGCGTGGCGGTCAGCTCGGCACGCTTGGCCTGGGCCTTGGCGGCGAGCTTTTCGGCTTTCTCGGCTTTCTCGCGTTCCTGGCGAAACAGGCGGAACTCGTGGCGCTCGCGCGCAAGGTCGGCAGCCTGCTTGTCCTTTTCGTGTGCCCAGATTTCACTTTTGGCGTATCGATAAAAGTCGACCAGTGGAATATGGCTGGGGCAGACATAACTGCAGCAGCCGCATTCGATGCAGTCGAACAGATGGTATTCCTGCGCGCGGCCAAAGTCGCCCGCCTTGGCAAAGCGGAACAGTTCCTGCGGTTGCAGTTCGGCCGGGCAGGCGTCGGCGCAGCGGGTGCAGCGGATACAGGGCAGGGCGCGCGGCAAGGGCGGAAACAGCGCGTCGGACTTGACCAGAATGCAGTTGGTGGCCTTGATCACCGGCACCTCCAGATCCGGCATCGGCATGCCCATCATCGGTCCGCCCATCAGGACGCCGGACATGCCTTCGCGGTCGCCCGCCAGCGTAATCAGCAGGTGCATCGGCGTGCCGATCAGTACCTCGAAATTTTGCGGACGCAACACGTGGCCGGTGACGGTGACCAGCCGCGAGATCAGCGGTTCGCCGTGGTGCACCGCGCGCGCCAGGGCATGGGCGGTGCCGACGTTGAACACCTGAATACCGATGTCGGTGGACAGCTTGCCGGAAGGAACCTGCTTGCCGGTGAGCGTCTCGATCATCTGCTTGGCGCCGCCGCCGGGGTAGCACGCCGGCACTGCAATCACTTCGACTGCAAAATCCAGCTTCGCGGCCGCAGCCCGCATGGCGTCCAGCGCTTCAGGCTTGTTGTCTTCGATGCCGATCAGGATTTCGCTGCTGCCCAGTAGATGCCGCATGATTGCCGTACCCTGCAGGATTTCATCGGCATGGGAGCGCATCAGCACGTCGTCGCAGGTAATCCACGGCTCGCATTCGCCGCCGTTGATGATCAGGGTGGGGCAGGTTTGCGCTGTGCCCGGATCGAGCTTCACCGCGCTGGGAAAGACCGCACCGCCCAGCCCGGCCAGCCCCATGTCGCGCAGCCGCAGGCGCAGGTCGGCTGCCGTCATCGTCTGGTAATCGAGTGGTGCGTGGGGAATCCATTCGTCGCGGCCATCGGTTTTGATCGTGATGCACAGGTCCGCCAGCCCGGAAATATGCGGCACCGGCTGCTCGTCAATGGCCGTAACGACCCCCGAGCTGGAGGCATGTACCGCCGTCGAGATGGCACCGCTGGCCGCCGCGATCATCTGGCCTTTCAGCACCCGCTCGCCGACGCTGACCCGCGGTTTGGCCGGGTTGCCGATATGCTGGCGCAGCGGGATGACCAGGGTTTTGGGCAGCGGCGCGGGGTGAATCGGGCGCGTGTTGGATGCTTCCTTGTGCCCCGACGGGTGCACGCCGCCCTTGAATGTGAACAGTTCGCGGCTCATGCGACGCGCTTCAACTCAATAACCGGATGCTTCCATTTCCAGTGCGGCAAATCCTCGGCAATCGGCACCATCGTGATGCAGTCGACCGGGCACGGCGGCAAACAGAGTTCGCAGCCGGTGCATTCCGCCGCGATGATGGTGTGCATTTGTTTGGCCGCGCCGGCAATCGCATCCACCGGACAGGCCTGGATGCACAGCGTGCAGCCGATGCAGGTTTGCTCGTCGATGAAGGCGACCGATTTGGGCTTGGGCGTGCCGTGCGATTCGTCCAGCGACTTGGGCTCGACGCCCAGCAGGTCGGCTAGCTTTTTTACGCCTTCATCGCCGCCCGGCGGACACTGATTGATGTCGGCCTCGCCCTTGGCGATGGCTTCGGCGTAGGGCCGGCAACCGGGAAAGCCGCACTGGCCGCATTGCGTCTGCGGCAGGATCGCGTCGATTTTTTCTGCCAGCGGATTGCCTTCGACCTTGAAGCGGATAGCGGACCAGCCCAGCGTCAGCCCGATCACGATGCCGATGCCGACAATCACCAGAATGGCAGTGAGCATTACTTGACCAGCCCGGAAAAGCCCATGAACGCCAGCGACATCAGTCCGGCAGTAATCATGGCAATGCTGGTGCCCTTGAATGGCGTGGGCACGTCGCAGGTTTCAATCCGCTCGCGAATGCCGGCAAACAGGATCAGCACCAGCGTGAAGCCGATGGCCCCACCTGCGCCGAAAAACAGCGACTCGACAAAGCCGTGCTGTTCCTGCGCGTTGAGCAGCGGAATGCCTAGCACCGCGCAGTTGGTGGTGATCAGCGGCAGATAGATCCCCAGCACCTGATACAGCACCGGGCTGGATTTGTGGATGAACATTTCGGTGAATTGCACAATCCCGGCAATCACCACGATGAACGACAGCGTGCGCAGGTAGATCAGATCGGGGCCGAGCAGATATTCGCTGACCAGGTAGCTTGCGCCCGACGCCAGCGTCAGTACGAAAGTCGTCGCCAGGCCCATGCCGATGGCGGTTTCCAGTTTTTTCGACACGCCCATGAACGGACACAGCCCCAGAATCTTGGCCATGACGATGTTGTTCACGAACACCGTGGAAATGAGGATGAGAAGGTAGGTTTCCAAAGCAGACGGTCCCGGTGAATGGCGCATTATCCGCTGATGTGGCAGTGGGGTTCAACCCTGCGCACGCAGTATGTTTGCCCCTGATAGCGTTGCCGGACCGGCTCGTTGTGCGCAGATCAGCGGGCCGGATCAAATCTCGATCTGCGTACCCAGCTCGACCACCCGGTTGACCGGCAGATTGAAAAACCGCATGGCGGATTCGGCATTTTGCGCCATGGCCGCAAACAGGTTCTCGCGCCACAGCGTCATGCCCGGGATTTTGGTCGGAATCAGGGTTTCGCGCGACAGGAAAAAGCTGGTTTCCATCATCTCGAAGTGCAGGCCCAGGGCATCGCACAGCTTGAGCGCCTTGGGAATATCGGGCTCCTCGCGAAAGCCAAAGCGGATTTCCAGCCGGTAAAAACCGCTTCTCAACCCGGTCAGGCGGATACGCTCGGCGTCAGGGATGGTCGGCACCTCTTCGGTGATGGCGCGCAGGATTACCACGCGTTCGTGCAACACCTTGTTGTGCGACAGGTTGTGTAGCAGGGCGTGGGGCACGCCCTTGCCGGTGGCGTGCAGAAAGATGGCGGTGCCCGATACGCGATGGTGGTCGAAAGCAGCAATCCCTTCGATGAAGCTGTCGAGATCGATATCGTCGCTTTGCATGCGCTGAAACAGCAGTTCGCGGCCGCGCTTCCAGGTGGTGAGCAGGATAAACACCAGCAGCCCGACCACCAGCGGAAACCAGCCGCCATGCACGATTTTGGGTACGTTGGCGCCAAAGAAAGCGAGGTCGATGACAAGAAAAAACGTAGCCCCGGCGATTACCGCGGGCAACGACCACTTCCACAGCGCCCACGCCACGGTAAACGCCAGAATCGTGTCGATCGCCATGGTGCCGGTCACCGCAATGCCATAAGCCGATGCCAGATTGCTGGAAGACTGAAATCCGAGGATCAGGATCGCAACCCCCACCAGCAAGGTCCAGTTGATGAAAGGAATGTATATTTGTCCGATCGCCTGATCCGAGGTGTGGCGTACCTGCATCCGCGGCAGATAACCCAGCAAAATAGCCTGACGCGTGACCGAAAACGCGCCGGAGATCACCGCCTGCGAGGCAATGACCGTGGCCAGCGTCGCCAGCACAATCAACGGAATCAGTGCCCATTCCGGTGCCAGAAGATAGAACGGGTTTTTGGCGGCGGAGGCATCGCGCAACAGCAGCGCGCCCTGGCCCAGATAGTTGAGCACCAGCGCAGGAAAAACAAAGACCAGCCAGGCATAGCGGATCGGACGTTTGCCGAAGTGGCCCATGTCGGCATACAGCGCCTCGCCGCCGGTGACGGCCAGCACCACCGCGCCGAGAATCACCAGGCCGGCGATGCCATGCGTTTGAAAATAGGCGGCGCCGTACAGCGGGTTGAGCGCAACCAGCACGGCAGGCGTTTCGATAATGCTCACGACCCCCAGCAAACCCAGCACGCCAAACCACAGAACCATGACCGGGCCAAACAGCTTGCCGACAGACGCTGTGCCCTGGCGCTGGATCACGAACAGCACCACCAGCACGCTCAATGCAATCGGAATGATGAAGCGATGCAGGGAGGGTGCGGCCACTTCCAGACCTTCTACCGCAGACAGCACCGAAATGGCTGGCGTGATCATGCTGTCGCCATAAAACAACGCAGCGCCGAACAGACCCAGCGTGAGCAAGGCCCATTTGCGCCGTGAATTCGCATGGAACACCCGTTGCGTCAGGGCGATCAGCGCCATGATGCCGCCCTCGCCCTTGTTGTCGGCGCGCATGATGAAAATCACATATTTAAGCGACACCACCAGGATCAAGGCCCACAGCATCAGCGACAGCACCCCAAGGATATTGTCCGGACTGATGTCCGCGCCGTGCGGGCCATTGAAGGCTTCCTTCAGCGCATACAGCGGGCTGGTGCCGATATCGCCAAACACCACGCCGATGGCGCCCAGCGCAAGGGTGTGCAGTTTTGCGTTGTGGGCGTTATCGCTGTGAGACTGGGGGGGGCTCATCGGTTTTCGTTGTTGCGCTAGAAAGCTCTGGATGGGCGATGAGGCATTCTAGACAGAATGGGGATTGGGCGGTGAAGAGTTGTTTAGCGAAAACAGATGTAAGAATAAAGTGTCGATGTACTTCGCTGACAGTCTTAACGTCGCTCAACAGGTAGTTTTATCAGCGACCGCCCGTGAGGCCGGGCGATGCTTTGCCGTCTGGACGAACGTGGGCGACAAACGCGGGTTTGTCGATTGATTTGAGCAAAACGTCGAAAAGCGAATCCATATTAGGTGTGGCTTGATTTATGGGTGAAGCCATCCTACGCGCAGTCAGTCCCAAAATCTGGGACTACCGTTATCCCTTGCCGATACTGGCTTGCCGCCGTTCCAAGCAAATTTCTGACGGCTTTACGGAGTTCCACAGGCTCGACAACTTCAACATCCGCTCCATATTTCAGGATACCCATCAGCAGTTCCCGGTCGTCGGAATACGGCAGCCGTAATTCGTAGCGGCCATCTTCGAGCCAGCGGCTTCGTTGCTGTGGGTGCCAAATTTTTTCTGCGACCCAGCGGGCGCGTTTGGCGGTGAATCGGAGCACGGCGGTGGCGTGGAAGGCCGGCGAAGATGCCGTAGCTGCTGGCGAGCTCGCGGTTGGGGGTGGATTCGGTGACGGTTTTGGCGGGCTTGGTTAGCGGCTCGACGGCACGGATGCATTCGACGGCGAAGATGCGCAGGCTTTTTTATCGTGGCACCAGGCATCGAGATACCAGTTGTCGCGAGAGTGGGCGAGGCGCTGGGGTGAGATTTCGCGGGTGCTGGTCTGGTCGTGTTCGCGGTTGTAGTAGTCGATCGTGAGCCGGTGGCGTTGCAGTACGGCGTGGGCGAGGGACTGGAAGTGGCGCGGGTTTTTGCGCCGGGAGGCGATGCTGAGCAGGCGGACGCGCTGTGCGGCTTCGCCCGCGCCGAGGTGCTTGCTTTGCAGCAGCTGGTCGATGCGGGTTTGCACGGGGCGCAGGTGGTCGTCGAGCAGGCCGGGTTCGAGGTGGGTTAGCAGGTGTTTCAGGGTGACCAGCGCCAGCAGTTCGTCGGCGGTGTACCACAGGCCGGGCAGGGGATAACGGCCATCGGTGGTGTCGTAGCGATAGCCGTTGCGCTCCTTGTCGTGGATGAGCGGTGCGCCGAGTTTGTCGCGCAGGTCGGCGATCAGGCGGGACGGAGTGGAACGTGAAAAACCGTGCTCGCTGAGGAGTGCGGCGCGGGGGAGGCCGGTGCGTCGCCCGTCAATCAGGCGGTGCAGGCGATAGAGTTCGTCGAGTTTGCTCGAGTGCCGATTCGGCTGCTGGCGGGGGGTCAGCTGAGTGCCTTGTCGCTCGCCCAGAAGTCGTAGCCCTTGCTCAGGAATTCACTCCACGGCAGGTAGTGCGAGCCGTCGCACGAGAAGGTGAGGCCGACGACGCCGTTGAAAATGTTGAGGGTGCCGCTGCGCAGGTAAAACATGTCGTCCATGAAGCGCAGCTCGCGCAGGCCGTCGAGCACGGCACGGATCTGGTCGCGCGGGATGAGCGCGTCGACGGGGTAGCTGCGCTTGGGGTAGGCGAGGCAGGTGTTGGGGTCGATCAGGGCGTCGATGTCGAGCAGGCGGTAGCGATAGGGGTCGTCGAACAGCCAGATGACGGCGCGGCTGCTGGAGAAATGCAGGATGACGTGAAATACGCCGTGACCCGCCATCAGTTCTTCGAGTACGCCCAGCACGGTGTCGATGTTGATGTCCATCTGGCTGTCGCTGCGGGTCTGGTGGAACACCGTGCCGCGGATGGCGGGGTCGCCCTTGATCTGTCGCCAGTGGGTGGGTTCGTCGTAGAGCTTGCCGGTGAGTGGCAGGTTGCGCAGGTCGAAGTCGGCGCCAATGAATCCGAGCACGCGGCCATTGGCGTCACGCACGATCTGGATTGCGGTGAGCGAGGGGCGCTTGGCGCGCAGGCTGATGTAGGCCTGCGACAGCAGAAAGCCTTCGCTGGGCACGCGTTCGTTCATGTAGGGACGGTCGGCGCGGTTGCGTCCGATGTCGTTTGCAAGCGGGCCGTCGCGGTTGATGGTGTCGCTGATCTGAATGGCGTGGGTGTCCAGGGCGTACATGTACTTGCAGATGGCCTGTTGAGCCAGGGTTTCGCCGAGGATCGCGTTCAGCGCCAGGCGGTTGCCCCAGACCTGGCTGCAAGCCTGGGCCGCGTGCGCCAGAGGTTCGCGCAGCAAGGTTTTAAGCGCTTCGCGCTGGCGGGCGATGCTGTCCGCAAGGGTGTCGGAAGATGGGGACATGAGGGTCAAATCAATGAGGCGTTGCTTTTCAGGTTACTTGATGTGGATGTTGTGCTGATGATGGAGTGTGAGCACCGGCTGGTCAAACGTTAGCGGGCTTTGATTGCAAGGGCAAGTCGTAAGGCGGGCGACACGATAGTGGAGGTAGACCAGTTTGGTCGCCAAGCTGAACGCCCGGGCCGCATAAAAAAGCCCGGCTTTCGCCGGGCTGAATGAGGAGCTTGTAAAATTATTTGCTGATTACAGAGCCGGGCAGGTTGCGGCCGAAGCGCCCTTGACCGGCTGGATCATCTTGAAGTCGTAGCCGGGGGGATTGATGGTCGGCAGACGCTTCACGGTCAGCCGATGAATCGGCAGATTGGCTTCGGTCACCGTTCCACCCAGTCCACCCATGGATACGGGGTCACGCAGGTACTTGACCACGGCTTCGGAGACATCCATCACGTCAAGACTGGCAGGCAACGTAGCCGGTGCGCCCGGGCCTGCAACCTGAACGATGCTGCCATCCGTCTTCACGACCTGGATCGTGCGGCCGCGGCAGGGGTTGCAGTTGTTGATGGTGGTCTTGTCGTCCGCAAACCAGTAGCCGGTGACCGTGTAGCCATCGTGGGGCGTGTCAATGCCGTCATTGGGGACGCCGTCATTTGCCAAACACTTCTGGAAGGTCGGGTTGGCCACACCGCCGATGGTGGCGCGGTTGTCATAAATATCGAGATCGTCGATGGGCGCGCCGCTGACCGTGATATTGGTGCCGCGGGCAGTGCTCCAGGGACGGTAGCGATCGGCAAAGGTCAGCGGTGCCGGATTCACCGGGGTGGCGCCCGTGAAGCCGTTGCAAGCGTCCACTTCCATGTTCAGGCCGCTATAGCCGAACATCCAGCCACCAGTCCACTGGGCGGGATCGGGATGGAAGGTGCCGCCGATCGATTGCTCAATGGCAAACTTCAGGTCGGCGCCACAGGCCTTGTTGGTACGCCCCAGCTTGGCAGCGACAGGGATGTAGTGGTAAATGTCATTCATGGTGATGGGCCAGCCAGCCGGGACGTGGGTGCCGTAGCGGAAGCCGCGGACCGAAGCCGACTGGGCCTGACCAATGGCAGCCATGGCGTCAGCGATCAGGTCGTGCGAGGTGCCTTCGACCACGCCGGGCATGTCCTCATCCACGAAGTTGGAGCGGTGCAGGTCCACCTCGGTGAAGGCAATGGTCTCGTCCACCGGGCGCATCAGCATGGTGGTGTTGCCACCGACCGTTACCGTCTGGCCGGGCACGAAGGTTCCCGTCACAAAGGGTGCGCGGGCCTTGGCAACCTTGGCGGCAATTGTCTTGTCCTCCGGGATCCCTTCGGCCACCACAATCTGCTTGAAGTCCCAGCTTGCGATCTTGCCGTTCTTGACCTTCAGTTTGAGGTTTCCAACCACGGTACCGTCCTGGCCTTCCTCGACGATCAGGGTGTGGCGGCCGTCGGCGTGGGCCACGTCGATCGGTTTGGTGGTGCGCTCATGCATATCGGAGTTGAGGATGACGTCCGGAGCGGGAGAGAGCGTCTCGGCGATCTGGACGTCGCGGGACATTTCCATCTCGGACATCATCACGACCACGTCGACCTTATCCACGGTGCGTAACTTGTTGACGAAGCAGGGCACTTCGGTCTTGCCGTCGGTGAACTGGTAGTTCTGGGTCACGCTGGTGCCGACCGCAGCAATGGCACGCGCCGTGGTGAAGCCGACGATGCCGACCTTCACGTTGCCGACCTGCTTGATGATGTAGGTGGGCAGCACGCGCTTGAGCGGACGCTGAACGGTTGTGGTAACGCCAGTTACAGGGTCGGTGGAGGTATACGCGCCGGTGATGCCGCATACGGCGGTGTCGTCAAACTGGTTGGTGTAATAGAGGTTGGAACCAAGCGCATTCCAGTTCGCCAGCGGCGGAACAGCCGGGGTCGTCGCAGTAGCCGGGGTGCCCTTGAAGGTTTCCTCGAAGCGGGCGGTGCCGTACAGGAAGTCCCAGTTGCCGGGGGCGTGGGCGACAAAACCAAAGTTGTTCAACACATCGATCATGGCCTGGCCGCGGCTGAACAGGGCCTCGCCGGATCCCTGCAGCGTGTCACCGGTGTTGAGCAGGAGCGAACGGTTCACGCCATCTTTTGTAGCCAGGGCGCGAAGGGCCTTGATGACGGTGTACATGCGCGCCACGCCCCCTTCCATGCTGACGCCACGATAGCCCAGAGCATCGCTGCGCAGATTAGGCCGCGGCAACAAGTGACCGTGGATGTCGCCGGCGTGGATCAGGGTGACCTCGCCAGATCCGCCAGATGTAGTCGCAGTCGTGCCCCCAGCAAGTGCTGCCGCAGAAATCAGGCTTGCCGAGGCAAGCCCCATCACCGCACAAAGCGCTTTGACGCGCGTGTTGTGGGCGCTGGATTGCTTGGCCAGCTCCACCCTTGCATTGCGATTCTTCATTTGTTTCTCCTCCATTGCGGTTGCCGAACCCAAGGCGGGCTCGTAGAGAAGAAGACGAAGCATTAAGTGGGTTTATTCCACCGCTTTCAATGAATTGGTACTAATTAACTATTTAGAAACGGGCAGCATGAAAGGGCGCCTGGCGCCTGGCGGCTAGCCAGTGGAATTGCATTGCGTGTTTACGCACCCCGAAGCGAAATTACTGGCCAGCCTTTGGCCAGCGCGTGGGCGTGCAGCACGGTGTCTGGATCGACAGCGACCGGATGCAGCACTTTTTCCAGCAAGGGCAAATCGTTGTGCGAATCGCTGTAGAACCAGCTGTTGGCAATTCGGTCGAGGTGGCTGCCGTGCGCTTCCAGAAAGCGCTCGAGGCGGGTGATCTTGCCTTCCCGGAAACAGGGAGTGCCGGCGACTTCTCCAGTGAAGCGGCCGTCGATTTCCTCGGGCTCGGTGGCGATCAGATGGGGAATGCCGAATTCCCGGGCAATCGGTGCGGTGACGAAACGGTTGGTCGCGGTAATGATCGCGACCAGGTCGGCGTCATCCAGGCGTTTGTTGACCAGGTCGCGTGCGGCCTGGGTGATCATGGGCTTGATGCGCGTATCCAGGTATTCGACAAGCCAGGCGTCGAGCTGCGCGCGCGGATGCGTGGCGAGCGGATGCAGGGCAAACGCCAGGAAGGCGTAAATATCGAGCCGGCCGGCTTTGTAATCCTCGTAGAACGCCTTGTTGCTGGCTTCGTAATGGGGTCCGTCAACCGCGCCCTTGGCGATGAGGAATTGGCCCCATTCATAGTCGGAGTCACCCGCCAGCAGCGTGTTGTCGAGGTCGAAGAGGACAAGGTTCATTTTGAGTGGCGTAATCAGGATGGAAGTGAGGTCTGGGGAGCAGGGCGTTCCGCATGCCAGAGGGCGACCGCAGATTTTATGATGCGCCGCGGCCCTTTGCGGATTGTAGAACACGGGTTGACCCAAACAGCGGGTGAGGGGCGAGGTCGTCAGGCTGACGAGTCGGCCTGCTGTTCCAGGCCGCAGGCCGGATAGGCTCGCCCAGTGAGTTGGATTAGAATGCGGGGCTTGGCTTTACTCCGCCGAATGAACGGCGTGACACTGAAAATAGCGGCGGAACACGATGGCAGGAATAAATATGCTCAAAGGCAGTCTGGTTGCGATTGTCACCCCCATGTCAGACGATGGTGCGCTCGATTTCGATGCGCTCAGGCGTCTGCTCGACTGGCACATTACCGAAGGAACGGACGGCATCGTGATCGTCGGCACCACCGGCGAATCGCCTACAGTCACGTTTGATGAGCACTGCCAGTTGATCCGCACGGCGGTTGAACAGGTCGCCGGGCGGGTGCCGGTGATTGCCGGAACCGGCGCGAATTCGACTGCAGAGGCGATTGAGTTGACCGAATGCGCCAAGCGCGCGGGTGCCCAGGCCGGATTGTCCGTGGTGCCTTACTACAACCGGCCGACACAGGAAGGCCTGTATCAGCATTACCGCAAAATCGCAGAAGCGGTCGATTTGCCCTTGATCCTTTACAACGTTCCCGGGCGCACCGTGGCCGACTTGTCGAATGAAACGGCGCTGCGGCTGGCAAGCGTGCCCGGCATCATCGGTCTGAAGGATGCGACCGGCAGCATGGAACGTGCAGGCGATTTTCTGCGGCAGGCGCCCGGTGACTTTGCCTATTACAGTGGCGACGATGCGTCGGCGATGCCGTTCATGTTGCTGGGCGGGCATGGCGTGATTTCGGTGACGGCCAACGTTGCGCCGAAACTGATGCACGAAATGTGCGTGGCTGCTTTCGAGGGGAACTTGCCCCGCGCCCGCGAACTTAACAATGCGTTATTGCCCTTGCATAACAAGCTGTTCGTCGAAGCCAACCCGATCCCGGTCAAATGGGCGTGCGCTGAAATGGGACTGATCCCGTCCGGCCTGCGTCTGCCCCTTACCCCGTTGTCAGCCGGTTTGCACGACACCTTGCGTGGCGCAATGCGTCATGCCAACCTGATCTAACCTGGCGCGATAGCTTATGCATGCCGGCTTTGGAAATCTGTTTTAGGACTCTCTATGCGTTTACTGCCCTTGTTTCTGTTGGTTAGTCTGGCTGTCTCCGGTTGCAGCATGGAATCGAAAAAAATCGATTACAAGTCCGCGTCCTCCAAAAAAATCTCGACACTCGAAATACCGCCCGATCTCACTGCGCCGACCGGTGACAACCGATACGCGATTCCCGATGCCCAGGGCGGCACGGCAACGCTGTCGGCCTACAGCGAGGAGCGCAAGTCTGCTCCGGCTGTCTCGTCTACGCTGCTGCCTGCGCAGGACAAGGTGCGCATCGAGAAATCGGGCTCGCAGCGCTGGCTGGTGGTGCAGGCCACACCGCAACAGGTGTGGCCGGTGGTCAAGGATTTCTGGCAGGAAAACGGCTTCATCATCAACCTGGAATCGCCCGAGACCGGTGTGATGGAAACCGACTGGGCGGAAAATCGCGCCAACATTCCAAAAGACGGAATTCGCAGCCTGCTGGGCAAGGTGATTGATGGAGTCTATTCGACCCCCGAGCGCGACAAGTTTCGCACGCGGATCGAGGTGGCTCCGGTCGAGGCGGGTTCAGCCGTCACTGAAATCTATATCAGCCACCGCGGCATGATGGAGATTTACACCACCGAGGGCAGGGACCAGACCAAGTGGCAGCCCCGCCCGGTCGACCCCGAGCTTGAAGCTGAAATGCTGCGGCGCTTGATGGTGCGTTTCGGGGTGGACGAGAAAAAAGCCGAAACCCTGCTGGTCAAACAGCAAACGCCCGAACAGGCGCGCATTCTCAAAGAGAGCGACGGCTCCGTGCTGGAAATGGATGAAAGCTTCGATCGGGCCTGGCGCCGGGTCGGACTGGCGCTCGATCGCATCGGTTTTGCAGTGGAAGACCGCGACCGCTCCAAGGGCGTGTATTACGTGCGTTATATCGACCCGGATGCCGATAACGCCAGCAAGCGCAACGAAGGTTTTCTGGGCAGCCTGGCTTTCTGGCGCAGCAAAAAAGAGCAGACCTCGCCGCAGATGCAGATTGTGGTGAGCGAGATGGGCGAAAAAAGCCGGGTGGCTGTTGCGGCAGCCCAAGGCAAGACGGTCGATGCCGATACCCGGAATCGCATCGTCAAATTGCTCTACGCCGATTTGAAGTGATGCGGTTCGCAAGCCTCGGTAGCGGCAGTGATGGCAACGGCCTGGTGGTCGAAGCCGGAGCGACCCGGGTGTTGATGGATTGCGGCTTTGGCCTGGCCGACAGCGTAGCGCGATTGGCCCGGCTGGGTCTGGCGGTGTCTGACCTGGCCGGAATCGTGGTGACGCATGAGCACGGCGATCATATCGGCGGTGTCGGACGGCTTGCGCGCAAGCACAAGCTGCCGGTGTGGCTGACTGCCGGTACGCTGGCGATGGCGCAGGATCTAGATGGCGTAGCGGTGCACGTCATCGACAGCCACGCGCCATTTGCGGTGGACGAACTGGAAATTCAGCCCTATCCGGTGCCGCACGATGCGCGCGAGCCGGTGCAGTTCGTGTTTGGCGACGGCCAGCGCAGGCTCGGCGTGCTGACCGATGTGGGATGCAGTACGCCCCACATCGAGGCGACCTTGAGCGGCGTCGATGCGCTGGTGCTCGAATGCAATCACGACGCAGGGATGCTGGAAAAGGGACCGTATCCCGTCGGCCTCAAGCGTCGTGTAGGCGGGCGCTTCGGCCACCTCGAAAACGCGCAGTCCGCTGCCTTGCTGCGCACCTTGAATCACGACAAGCTGCAATGCGTGATGGCAGCCCACGTTTCACGCACCAACAACACGGATGCACTGGCGCGGCGCGCATTGGCCGAGGTGCTCGATTGCACGGATGACGACGTGCGTGTGGCCTGCCAGTCAACGGGGTTTGACTGGATTCGCATTTAACGGCTGGGATCGAATCCTGGCTGAAATTTAACGGGATGGATATTGACCACTTTTGCTGAACTGGGCCTCGCGCCCGACATCCTGCGTGCCCTCGACGACATGGGCTACGCTACGCCAACGCCGATTCAGGAGCAGGTGATCCCGTTGGCGCTGCAAGGCGGCGATATTCTTGGCGCGGCGCAAACCGGCACCGGCAAAACGGCCGCCTTCGCGCTGCCGCTGCTGCAGCGCCTGCTCCCGTTTGCCAACACCGGCACTTCGCCCGCCAAACACCCGATCCGCGCGCTGATTCTCACTCCCACGCGTGAGCTCGCGATTCAGGTCGAAGAGAGCGTCAAGGCGTATTGCAAACACATTCCGCTGCGCTCGCTGGTGGTGTACGGCGGAGTCAGCATTAATACGCAGATCCCCATCCTGAAAACCGGCGTTGAGATTCTGGTGGCGACGCCCGGCCGCTTGCTCGACCACGTGCAAAACAAGACCCTGATGCTGAACCAGGTGAACACGCTGGTGCTCGATGAAGCCGACCGCATGCTCGACATGGGCTTCATGCCCGATCTCAAGCGCATCGTTGCGCTGCTGCCGGCGCAGCGCGTGAACATGATGTTCTCGGCCACGTTTCCGGAAGAAATCCGCAAGCTTGCCGACAGCATCCTCAACAACCCGACCTTCATCGAAGTGGCGCGCAACGCCACCGCCGTAACCGTGACCCAGGTGGTGCATCCGGTGCACCACGAGCGCAAGCGGGCGTTGCTGACGCACCTGATCAAGACGCGCGATCTCAAGCAGGTGCTGGTGTTCACCGGTACCAAGCTGGGCTGCAATCGCCTGGCCAACGAGCTCAACAAGCTGGGCCTGCATGCCGACGCCATTCATGGCGACAAGACCCAGCAGGAGCGCATCAAGGCGCTCGACGCGTTCAAGGCGGGCACACTGCGCGTGCTGGTCGCCACCGACGTCGCCGCACGCGGAATCGATATCGAGGCGCTGCCTTTTGTCGTCAATTACGATTTGCCGCACAACGCTGAGGACTATGTTCATCGCATCGGCCGCACCGGTCGCGCGGGAGTCAAGGGTGAAGCGATCTCGCTGGTCAGCGAATCGGAAACGCGCTACTTGAAAGACATTGAAAAGCTCATCGGCACGCCGTTGGAGCCGACGATCGTTCCGGGTTTCGAGCCAGGCGTGGCCGATGTACCGGCTTATGCGTCACGCCCGCAACGGATTGAACGCCAGGCAGAAGAACGCCCCATTGAGTATCCGGTCGAGCGTCCCGCTGAACAGGTGGCGGCACCTGCTCTCGAGCGCAGTGCTCCGCGTGCACAGCGCCCCGCGTCGCGCGACGCCTTGTTTGACTCACCTTATGTCCCAAGTGCCGCGCCTGCTACCCCACCTGCGGCAAATCGCCAGCTCTCCAGGAAACCCGTGGCAGCCTTGTTTCGCAGCCCGGTCAAACCCGAATCAAGCGAGCAATGAAAGTCGCGCAATGAGTTGGGAAATCATCCTGTTGATCGGGTTCGGCGGACTGGGCTGGTACTGGTACGCGGGCTTGAATACGCGGGAACAGGCCGTCGCTGTTGGACGCCGTGCCTGCAATGACGGAAAGCTGCAGTTTCTTGATGACAGCGTGGCGCTGAGTCGCACCCGTTTTGCCCGCAATAGCAACGGCCAGTTGCAGTTCCTGCGCGATTACCGCTTTGAGTTTTCGGATACCGGCAACAACCGCCGCCCGGGCGTTATTCGCATGCTGGGCAATCGCGTCGAATGGGTCAGCCTGGACGGGGAGTGGCAACCAGGGCACAGCGCTGCCGTCACCCGATTGCCTGACTAAAGTTACTGCTGTTCAATTTCCAGCACCGCCAGACCGATCTGTTTGCCGACCGCCGTATCGAAGCCGTGCCAATTTTGATAGGCCGCCAGCTTCTTGACCACCGATGGTTTCATCTCGAAATCGCTTTTGCCGGCGTCATATTCTTCTTTCACTGCATCGAACAGCGTCTGGAAATAGTCGCGCTGAGCTTTCAGCATGGCCGGACTGCCGGACGGGCCATGGCCCGGCACCACGACCTTCACCGCTAGCGCGATCGCGCGGTCGATCGCCTTGATATTGCCCGTAAAGGTACCGTCGTCCATGCGCGCGACACGGCCGTTGAGCACGTTGTCGCCAGTGAAAAGCACGCCGTTGTCGACTTCGATCATGATGTCGGTCTTGCTGTGGGCGTCGTTCGATGAATGGATCTTGAAGCTGCGGTTGCCGTGTTTTGTAACCATGCCGTCCGTCGTTGCACGGGTGGGAATCGCGGCGCGGGTGCCGTCGGTATAGCCCTGGGTCAGGGTGCTCATCCGTTTGACCCAGGATTCGGCCTCACCCGCCCGGGCCTTGGCGATCATGTCAGGGTGGGCGATCAGGACGGCTTTTGGCCAGGCTTCCAGGATGGCCTGGTTGCCCAGCCAGTGATCGCCGTGGATATGAGTGTTGTATACCGCCGTGACAGGCAGGCCGGTGGCTTTTTGTATGGCCTTGACCACCATGCGCCCAGCTTGAACGCTGGAGCCGGGGTCGATGACGACGACCTGATCGCCCGCGATGATCCATGCCGGATTGTTCATGAAGCCCTGATTTTCGACCGAGGGTTCGCCCAGCGGGCCAGTGATGACCCAGGTGTCCGGAGCGACCTGTTTGGCCGGATAGGCTTTGACGGTGTCGCCCGGAGCAGCGTGTGCGGTGAGGGCGAGGCTGGCGAGGAAAAAGAGGGCAGTCAGGCGCATGGAAGAACTCCAGGTTACGAAGATGCAAGCGTAGTGCGGTTCGAAGGGTGGCACGATGGTACGAAAGGCTGGTTTGCCTGGACCCTTACCACCATTTTTCAAAAATGATCCGGCTCATCGGCACGCCCAGCCCATGCAGCAGTGTGCTCATGTCTTCTACCATGCCCTTGGGGCCGCACAGGTAGTACAGCGTGTCGTCGGGAACGTCGAGCGCATGCAGCTTGACCGGGTCGATGCGCCCGGTGAGACCATGCCAGCGAGGGTCGGGTTGGGTGACGGTGATGCTCAGATGCAGGTTGGGGTAAGACTGCGCAGCCGATTCAAGTTCATCGCGAAACAGGATTTCGCTGCTGTCCGACACGCTGTAAACCAGATGCGCCTGGGTCGTCAGGGCCGCGTCACGCACATGGCGAAAGACGGATAGCAGCGGCGTAATGCCAACGCCGCCGCCGATCAGCACGACGTTGTCGCTCATTTCCGGCAGGTAGACAAAAGGTCCCTGGCCTTGCGTGACAGTGACCTGGTCACCGACGCATGCGCTTTCATGGACCCAGCGCGCCAACGGATGACGCGCGCTGGCCTTGATTGCCAGTTCGATTTCGCTAGATCGGATGGGCGAGGTGGTGATGGAATAACCCGCGGTATGGGGCACGCCCTCAAGCGTAATGCTGAGGTCGACCCATTGGCCTGGCAAAAAGCGAAAGCCTGGATCGGGAATCGCCAGGTGCAGGACGAGAATGCTGGGCGTGGCGGGCGTTATCGCCGTGATCCGCGCGTCAAAAATATGCAAGGCTCAGTCCCGTTCCTGACTGGGCGCGGCCGCTTCGAACGTAAGCGATGCCGAGTTGATGCAATAGCGCATTCCGGTAGGGGCCGGGCCATCCGGAAAAACATGGCCGAGGTGCGAACCACAGCGATGGCACAGCGCCTCGACACGTGTCATGCCGTGGCTGGAATCGGTTTTTTCGGCAACGGCATCGGGATTGATCGCCTGATAAAAGCTTGGCCAGCCCGTCCCTGAGTCAAACTTGGTCTGCGATGCAAAGAGCGGTTCGCCACAGGCGGCACAGCGATATTCGCCGTTTGCGTGGTTATCCCAATACTGGCCGGTAAAGGCGCGCTCGGTTCCATGCTCGCGCAGAATGCGGTATTGCTCGGGACTGAGTTCGGCGCGCCATTCGGCGTCGGTTTTTGTCTTGTCGAAAGTCATGGTCTATCTCCGGCTGGTTTTGAAGTTTACCTCTTGGGAGGAGGCACTGGTGGCTTTGGCCTTGTCCCTCAAGGGGTGTTTGCTCCATGGTTGACAGCCTCTGTTCGCCGGGTTTAATCTTCGTTCAGGTATTAGACTAAGTCTAAAAAACCGGTTTCCCTGGTGCAAGCCCGGACAGGGATTGAGTTACTCAACATGCCGCAAGGCAATCCGGCCAACCGCCGCTATCTCTACTTCGCAGCAAAAGCCGATGTGGAAGGCTTCAACGATGTGGCTTCCGTGTTCCGCTCCACCGCTGAAGGCGAAACCGGCCACGCGCACGGCCACCTGGAGTATCTGGAGAAATGCGGCGACCCCGCAACCGGCATGGCTTTTGGCCCTACCGCCGATAATCTGAAGACCGCAATCGCAGGCGAGACCCACGAATACACCGACATGTACCCTGGCATGGCCAAGGATGCACGCTCGGAAGGCTTCGACGAAATCGCCGACTGGTTCGAGACGCTGGCCAAGGCCGAGCGCTCGCACGCCAACAAGTTCCAGAAGACGCTGGACAGCCTGGGCGCCTGATCGGCCCCAAAACAAAAAAGCGGGTCGGTTGCGGCCCGCTTTTTTTTGAACCATCTTGTCATTGCTACCAAGTCCAAACTGGAGTTCGCATGAGCATTCGTGAAGGCAGCCTCGAAGCCCCCACCCGTCACCCGCTCGACTGGAAAAATCCGGATTTCTACAATGAAGAAAAGCTCATGCACGAGCTTGAACGCGCCTTCGATATTTGCCATGGCTGTCGTCGTTGCGTGTCGCTGTGTACGGCTTTTCCGACGCTGTTCGAC
>NCHD01000175.1 GCA_002257045.1 Hydrogenophilales bacterium 16-61-112
TGCATTCATGTTGATGCTCCTTAAATAAGTGTGGGCTAATTATCCGCATCACCCACGCTGCGTCAAGCAAAGACCCTATTTTGCGACCGGAGTTCCTGCGAGCCAAGCTCATCGACACAGGGAATGGACGCAGCTCCCTGCCCCGCGAGCAGGCTGATTCAGGGCATCATCCCGACATCGGTCAACGCAGTGTCTTCCGGCAGATCAAACAGGATGTTCATGTTTTGCACCGCCTGCCCGGCCGCGCCCTTGACCAGATTGTCGATCACGGACAACACCACGACCGTATCGCTGCCAAACGGACGGTGCACTGCGATGCGACAGGTGTTTGCCCCCCTAACCGAGCGGGTTTCCGGATGCGAACCGGCAGGCAGCACATCCACAAAAGCCTCCCCCGCATAACGCTGCTCGAACAGATTTTGCAAGTCGATGTCGGCGCTGACTTTGGCATACAAGGTGGCATGAATGCCCCGAATCAAGGGCAACAAGTGCGGGACAAACGTGAACCCAACGGGTTTGCCGGCAAACGCTTCCAGGCCCTGCTTGATCTCTGGCCAGTGGCGGTGTCCGCCCACGGCATACGCCTTGAAGTTATCCGACGACTCGGCAAATAGCGTCGCGATTTCTGCCTTGCGCCCCGCGCCGGAAACGCCCGACTTCGCATCCGCCACCAAAAAGCGCGCATCCACGGCACGCGACTCCAGCAGCGGCAAAAAGCCAAGCTGCACCGCTGTCGGATAACAGCCCGGGTTGGCGATCAGCCGTGCGCCCTTGATTGCCGCACGGTTGATCTCGGGCAAGCCGTACACGGCCTCCGCTACCAGATCAGGGCAGGCGTGCTCCATCTTGTACCAGTGTTCCCACACCGCGATATCCTTGATACGAAAATCCGCCGCCAGATCGATCACCTTGACGCCAGCATCGAGCAGCGCGCGGGTCTGCTGCATCGCCACGCCGTTGGGCGTTGCAAAAAACACTACATCGCAATGCTCCAGCCCGGACTCTTCGGGCGTGGAAAACGCCAGCTGTACCCGCCCGCGCAGATTGGGGAACATCTCGGCCACCGGCATACCGGCCTCCTTGCGCGAGGTAATCGCCTTCAACTCCACCTGTGGGTGACGCGCCAGCAGACGCAACAATTCGACTCCGGTGTACCCCGTGCCGCCCACAATACCGACTTTGATCATGCCAAGCCTCCCCGAAAAGAATGGGCGCTATTGTAGAACACGCCCGATGGCGCCATAAAAAAAGCCGCCCACAAATGGACGGCTTTTTTCGCAGAAGCGAAGATCCCAATGCGATTAACGCTTGGAGAACTGCTTCCGGCGACGTGCCTTGTGGAAACCGACTTTTTTACGTTCGACTTCACGTGCGTCACGCGTCACCAGACCGGCAACCTTGAGCGTGGGCTTCATCTCGGGTGAAAACTCGATCAGCGCGCGGGTAATGCCGTGGCGCACCGCGCCGGCCTGACCCGACTCACCGCCGCCCGACACGTTGACCATGATGTCAAACGTGTTCAGGTTGTCGGTCAGCACCAGCGGCTGGCGCACGGCTTCGGCTGTTGCGCCTCATGCGGATGATCCGCGCCCGCATAAATTTTCATTTTCTTGATCATGGCGTAGCCAAGCGGGCCTTTGGGCAGCATGCCCTTGACTGCTTTTTCCAGCGCACGACCCGGGAAACGCTCCTGCATCTTGCCAAAAGTCGTTTCGTAGATGCCGCCCGGATAACCGGAGTGGCGGTAATACTTCTTGTCGAGTTCCTTGTTGCCGGTAAAGGTTTTCATGACCCAACCTCTGCACAGAGGACTATCTTGGAAAGCCGGTTAGTTTACCCGCGCAGCCAGGGCAAAGTCAAACACTGCTTGTGAATTTTGTGGGGGCGCGTCATACAATCCTTGTCATGTCTGCCTGGCTTGCCACCAACCTCATCGCCGCAGCCCTCTTGCCGCCCCTGCTGCTGGTGCTTTTGCTGACGGCCGGGCTGGTTTTTCACCGTCGCCATCGCCGTCTGTCCATGTCGCTCATTTTATTGTCCACTGTCGCGCTCTACAGCCTTTCCACCCCGTGGGTCAGCGGGCTGCTGCTCAAATCCCTCGAAATCAGCACGCCCATCAATGCAGACGTCTTTAAGGAAGCAGATGCCATCGTCATCCTTGGTGGGGGCCGGCGTATCGACGCGGGCGAATACGGCGGCGACACCCTCAACGGCATCAGCCTCGAACGGCTGCGCTACGCCGCCCACCTGCATCGCAGCAGCGGCCTGCCCCTGCTCGTCACCGGCGGCAAGCCCGGCGGCGGCACGCTGGCCGAAGGCCGCATCATGCAACACGTCCTGCGCAGCGAATACGGCCTGCCCACCCGCTGGGTCGAAGACGCCGCGCTCACCACCTGGGACAACGCCCGGCTGTCCGCCCGGCAGGACTGCGCGACAGCACCTTTGCGCTGCACGAATGGCTGGGAATTGTGTGGTACAAACTGCGTTCAATTTTTGCCTGAAGGAAGCCCATGAAAGCCCGCGTCAAACTCATCGAAGGAGTCAGCTTTGTCGGTCAGAGCGAATCCGGCCACAGCGTCGTCATGGATGGCGCGCCCGAATCGGGCGGCAAAAACCTCGGCGTGCGTCCGATGGAAATGCTGCTACTGGGACTGGGTGGCTGTTCCGCATTCGATGTCGTGCTCATCCTGCGCAAAAGCCGCCAGCCAATCACCGACTGCGTCGCCGACCTCACCGCCGAACGCGCTGACACCGACCCCAAGGTGTTCACCAAAATCCACGTCCACTTCACCGTCACCGGCATGGGGCTCGACCCCAAGCGTGTCGAACAGGCGGTGAAACTGTCC
>NCHD01000028.1 GCA_002257045.1 Hydrogenophilales bacterium 16-61-112
TCGAACGGCGATTTGCGCACCAGGCGGTGGACGCCGGTTTCGGTGCGCAGGGTGCCGTAGGCGTAGTCGCCTTCGATCTTGATCGAGGCGGATTTGATGCCGGCCACATCGCCTTCGGATTCTTCCAGCAGTTCGGCCTTGAAGCCTTTGCGTTCGGCATATTTCAGGTATTGCCGCAGCAGCATCGAGGCCCAGTCGCAGGCTTCGGTGCCGCCTGCGCCGGCCTGGATGTCGATGAAGCAGTTGTTGGGGTCGGCCGGGTTGTTGAACATGCGGCGGAATTCCAGCGTGGACACGTCTTTTTCCAGCGAGGCGATGTCAGCCTGCACGGCGGCGAGGGTGTCGTCGTCGTTTTCTTCGCGCGCCATGTCGAACAACTCACTGGCGTCCTTCAGGCCGGAGGCGACGCGGTCTAGTACCAGAACCACGTCTTCCAGCGATTTGCGTTCGCGGCCTAGTTCCTGCGCGCGGGCGGCGTCGTTCCAGAAATCGGGTGCTTCAGACAGGCGGACAACTTCTTCGAGACGATCCTGCTTGCGATCGTAGTCAAAGAAACCCCCGGAGCTGGGTGGAACGGTCGCCTAAATCGGCGAGTTTGGCTTCGATCTGATTGAGGGTTTCGGCTTCCATGGCGGGGCGTTTTACAGGGCGGAAAAGCCGCGCATTATAGCCCAGGAGAGCAGCAGCCCCAGACCCACCGTCCCCATGCCCGCTGCTGCGTGGCGTGCCAAAAGCTTGCCGCCGATGAACAGGGCCAGCGCGGATTTGAACAGCAGATTGGCCAGGGTGGCAATGACGATGACATTGATCACCGCATCGATCGGCAGCTTGTCCAGATTGAACAGGCGCAGGCTGGAAAGCGTGATGGCATCGACGTCCGTCAAGCCGGAAATCAATGCCACGGCATACAGCCCGCGCGTGCCCAGCCAGTCGGACAGCCAGGCCGAGGCCAGTAGCACGCCGGCATACATCAGGCCAAAGCCGAGCGCGGTGCGCAGCTCGGTGGGGTTGCCCATTGCCAGCGTGGGAAGTTCACCTTGTGGCTGCAGGTGATAGACGCCGTACACGGCGCCGAGGCCGCCAATCAGTACGCCGCCGATCAGGACCGGCAGCAGGTGAGCCAATACGCCCGGGGCCAGTACGGCGCTCAATACGCCCAGCCGAACCAGCACCACCAGATTGGCCAGCACGATGACGATGACCGCGACCGGCATCATTGCGCTGTTGGCGCGGGCGTGTCGACTGAAAGACAGTGTGGTGGCGGTTGACGACACCAGTCCGCCGAGCAGGCCGAGCATCACGGCACCACGCTTTTGCCCGACGAGCCGCAGCGCGGCGTAGCCCGCCAGGCCGACGCCGACGATCAGCACCACCATCCACCAGATCTGATATGGGTTGAGCGCGCCGAAAGGGCCGTAATTCCGGTTCGGCACCAGCGGCAGGATGATCAGCGACAGCACCGAAAACTGCAGCACCGACAACAGGTCGCGCCGCGTCATGTGCTCGCTCCAGCCGCGTAATTCGGGCTTGAAATACAGCAGCATGGTCGCTGCGATGCCCAGCATCACCGCCAGCTGGATTTCGTTGTGCCACACCAGCACGCCGAGGCTGTAGCACAGCATCAGCGCGGCTACTGTGGTGGTGCCGGGATCGCCGGCCGGCTGCGGGTCGCGTAGATAGGCGGCGATCATCATGGCGCCCACCAGCAGTAGCCCGACCGCGATCAACCATTGTTCATTCAGCGTGGTTGCCAGATGTGTGGTCAGCACGCCCAGCAGGGCCGTCAGCGCAAAGGTGCGCAGTCCTGCCTTGGCCGCCGGGTTGCGCTCGCGCTCCAGCCCCATCAGGAGGCCGATTGCCAGCGCGACTACGTAGCGGGGCAGTGAGGCCAGTTCGGCGGGTAGCCAGGCGAGGGCTTCGTTCATGTCAGGGGATGGGGTTAATGCACCACGTCATTGCGGTGGCGCAGCCAGATGGCCGTCATCACGCTGCTGATGAACAACCCGAACACCCAGACGATGCTATGGATGTGCCAGTCCGCACGAACCATCAGGGCATAGGCGCCAGTTAGCAGCAGGATGCTGATGTTTTCGTTGAAATTCTGCTGCGCGATGGAGTGGCCGGCGCCCATCAAAAGATGGCCGCGGTGCTGCAGCAAGGCATTCATCGGCACGACGAAAAATGCGGCGAGCAAGCCGAGCAGAATGAGCAGAAAGATGGCCAGATTCAGGCTTTCGACCCAGATCAGGGATATGGGAATGAGCCCCAGCACGATGCCGGCCGGCAGGGTGCGGATGGCGTTTTCGAGACGGACGTATTTGCCTGCGAGGATGGAGCCCAGCGCGATGCCCACTGCGGTGGCGGCGGTGAGCTGGGTAGCTTCGCCCAGGCCGAACTTAAGGTTGAGCGCAGCCCAGGCGATGATCAGCAAACGCAAGGTGGCGCCGACGCCCCAGAACAGGGTCGTGACCGCCAGCGAGACCTGGCCGAGTGGGTCGCGCCACAACAGCATGAAGCTGTGGCCGAAGTCATGCAGCAGAAAGGCGGGCGATTTGTTGGCCGGCTTGTGGTCGATCGGCAGGCGCGGAATGAACAGGTTGATGGCGGCCGCGCCGAGGTATAGGCCCGTCGTCACGATGATGGCGAACTTGGGCGCGATGAGCAGCCCCCCTGCACCGAGGCTGACCAGGATGGTTTCGGCCAGCTGCGGATTGATGAGCGCGCCGCCGATGATGGCGCCGAGCACGATCGCGGCGACTGTGGTGCCCTCCATCCAGCTGTTGGCGATCACGAGTTTTTCGGAGGGCAGCAACTCGGTGAGGATGCCGTATTTGGCGGGTGAATACATGGCCGCGCCGATCCCGACAATGACATAGGACAGGAGCGGATGCAGGCCACCGAGCATGGCGAGGCAGCCAACGAATTTGACCGTGTTGGCGATCAGCATGACGCGGCCTTTGGGCAGGGCGTCGGCAAATGATCCGACCAGCGGCGCGAGCACGATGTACGCAATCACGAATACGGTTTGCAGCAGGGGTGAATGCCAGTCCGGTGCAGCAAAAAACACCAGCAAACCGATGGCGGCGAAGAGCAGGGCGTTATCGGCCAGAGCAGACATGAACTGCGCGAGCAAGATGGTGTAAAAAGCGCGGTTCAAAATAAGGGATTGGATCGAATGGGGCGGAAAGTGAGGGATTGCAATGCGGTCATTGCGATCAAACGCGTGAGATTACAGTAACTTGGTTAGCATCATGTTTCATGAGACGGGGCTTTGTGGTTGAATAAAATTCTTTACTGACCCCACGATATGGTTTTATGGCTGACCGCAGACTGCAAGTATTCTATACCGTTGCCAAACAGCTCAGCTTTACCAAGGCGGCCGATATTCTTTATATGACCCAGCCGGCTGTGACTTTTCAGGTCAAGCAACTGGAAGAGCATTTCAATACCCGTTTGTTTGAGCGCAGTCATGGCAAGATCTCGCTCACGCCGGTGGGCGAAATGGTGCTGGGTTACGCGGAACGGGTGCTGGCCTTGACCGGCGAGATGGAAGCGCGGGTGGGTGAATTGACCGGGCAGGTGACCGGCCCGCTGATGATCGGCGCGTCGACCACGATTGCCGAATACCAGTTGCCGCGCATCCTGGGAGAATTCAAGGCGCGTTTTCCGCAGGTTCAGGCGCGCTTGACCGTTGCCAACTCCGAAACCATTGCCGCCAAGGTCGCCGACCATTCGCTTGATGTGGGTCTGATTGAGGCGCCTTCGCATGACCCCAATTTGACTACGCTGGCCTGTTGTGAGGATGAGTTAGTGATGATCTGCGCACCCACCCACACGCTGGCGGGTCATACGAGCGTGACTGCCCGCGACATTGCTGACCAGCCTTATGTGTCGCGTGAGCATGGCTCGGGCACGCGAGAGGTGGTGGATGAGTTCTTCAAGAACAATGGCGTCAACCCTGACGATCTGCACATCGAAATGGAGCTTGGCAGCCGCGAAGCAATCAAGGGGGCGGTCGAGGCCAATCTGGGGGTTGCCATCATGTCTGCGTCCACCGTGTCCAAGGAGCTGCAGCTCGGCACCTTGGTAGCGCTGCAGCTCAACCCGCGGTTGACGCGCGAGTTATCGATGGTTTACGCACCGAGAAAATTCCGCAGCAAGCTGCTCGATTCCTTCATCAGCTTTGTTGAAGTCAAGTTTCAGCAGTGTGGAATGGATTCTGTGTCGACCAAGCGTTTGGCCAAGGGCAAGGCACGCTAATGCGTGACAGCAAGCGTTTGGCCTCGCTTTTCCGGTCGCTGTCCGAGGCGAGGCAACAGGCTTTGCTGGATTACGCGGAGTTTCTGGCTGGCAAGGAAGGGGCTGAAATAGCCGCGGCCCCGCCCAGCGAACCGCTGCCGATTCCGCGTCCCGAGCAGGAAAATGTAGTCAAGGCGATCCAGCGGTTGACGCAGACTTACCCGATGCTGGAGCGCAACAAGATTTTTCACGAGGCGTCGGCCCAGATGACGCGGCACCTGATTCACGGCGTGCCTGCGGTTGAGGCAATCGATGAGCTTGAGCGGATTTTTGCGCGGCAGTATCAGGAACACCGCGATGCGCTGGCAGCACTTCAGGCATCCAAGGATCCAGATTAAAGCGGCCGCCCACGCCAGGGACGCGCGAGTATTCAGGCCTGCCGGCGAACTCGGACGATGAGATCGATGCCTTCGGTCACCATGCCGTCCGGCAAAGCAGGCAAACCCGAAATCTGCACCGAGCTGGCGTCGATATCGGACAGCTTGCCGCTGTCGACTTCATACAGGTGATGGTGCGGACTGGTATTGGGGTCATAGAACACTTTGCTGGGATCGACGATCACTTCGCGCACCAGGCCTTTGTCCAGAAACAGCTTGAGTGTGTTGTACACCGTTGCCTTGGAGGTTTCCGAGTGGGTGGTGTTGACAAATGCCATTACCTGATCGGCTGAAAGGTGCTCCTGGCGAGAAAAAATGGCATGGGCAATCTCGATCCGTTGGTGGGTCGGATTGATCTCGTGGCTGCGTAACAGCCCGGCCATGTTATCTCGCGTGTAATTCATGCGTCCCATGATAATGAGCAATATGGACTTTGTCTAATTTCCAGAATGGGTATGACTATCATCTGGGCGCTTTGCCTGAGGCGAGGCAAGAGGCCAAAAACCGGTACAATTCAAAGCACATTTCTGGAAATGGAATACTGTGGTTACGCTCACCCGACTCGATAGTACGCAACCCGATTTTCAGACTCGGCTGACTCAGCTGCTGCAGTTTGACGATGCCGCCGATGCGGCCATCGAGCAGACGGTCGCCGGGATTTTGCTCGACGTGAAAAAGCGCGGTGATGCTGCGGTACTCGAATACACCGAACGTTTTGATCACCTCGCGGCGCCATCGCTGGCCAGTCTGGAACTGAACGCTACCCAGTTGCAGGCCGCGCTTGAGCATTTGCCCGCCGACACCCGTCAGGCGCTGGAGGCTGCAGCCGATCGCGTGCGTCGCTATCACGAAAGGCAAACCCAGGCATCTTGGACCTACACCGAAGAAGACGGCACGGTGCTGGGGCAAAAAATCACCCCGCTTGACCGGGTCGGTTTGTACGTTCCGGGTGGCAAGGCGGCCTATCCGTCATCGGTTCTGATGAACGCCATTCCCGCCAAAGTGGCAGGCGTAGGCGAGCTGATCATGGTGGTGCCGACGCCTCACGGCGAACACAACCAACTGGTGCTGGCTGCCGCTGCGATTGCCGGAGTGGACCGCGTGTTCACCATCGGCGGCGCGCAGGCGGTGGCGGCGCTGGCTTATGGCACCGCTACCGTGCCGCAGGTCGATAAAATCGTCGGCCCTGGCAATGCCTATGTCGCTGCCGCCAAACGCCGCGTGTTCGGCACAGTTGGCATCGACATGATCGCGGGACCTTCTGAAATTCTGGTGATTGCCGATGGCAACACGCCGCCCGAATGGGTGGCGATGGATTTGTTTTCACAGGCTGAGCACGACGAAATGGCGCAGTCGATCTTGCTGTCGCCCAATGCCGCTTATCTGGATGCCGTGGCGGCCGCGATCGACAAATTGATTGCGGACATGCCACGCAGCGAGGTGATCCGGACTTCGCTCACCAATCGCGGTGCACTGATCAAGACGCGTGATCTGGAGGATGCCGCTGCCATTTCAAACAGCATCGCACCGGAACACCTTGAATTGTCGATCAGCGACCCCGAAGCCTTGCTGCCGCTGCTCAAACATGCCGGGGCGATTTTCATGGGCAAGAATACCTGCGAAGCGCTAGGCGATTATTGCGCGGGCCCGAACCATGTGTTGCCGACTTCGCGTACCGCGCGCTTCTCGTCGCCGCTGGGCGTCTACGACTTTCAGAAGCGCAGCAGCCTGATCCACGTATCGCAGGCAGGCGCGCAGACGCTTGGCAGGATTGCAGCAACATTGGCGTATGGTGAGGGCTTGCAGGCGCATGCGCGCTCTGCCGAATATCGCCTGACCCACAAATGAGCCTGCTGCTTTCATGAGCCGGTACTGGAGCGCCGTGGTGCACGGTCTGACGCCCTACGTGCCGGGCGAGCAGCCCAAACTCGCCAATCTGGTTAAACTCAATACCAACGAGTGCCCCTACGGCCCCAGCCCCAAGGTACTCGATGCGGTGCGCACAGAAGCGGCCGAGTCCTTGAGCCTGTACCCCGACCCCAATTCAGACCGCCTGCGTGCAGGCATTGCTGCTTATCACGGCGTGAACGCCGATCAGGTGTTTGTCGGCAACGGTTCGGACGAGGTCTTGGCGCATGCCTTCATGGCGCTGTTGAAGCATGAGGCGCCGATTCTGTTCCCCGATATCAGCTACAGTTTTTATCCGGTGTACTGCGGGCTGTATGAAATCGCCTATCGTCAGATTCCGCTCACGGAGTCATTCGAAATACGGGTCGATGACTACCGGACACCCAACGGCGGGGTGGTCTTCCCCAACCCCAACGCGCCGACTGGGCGCCTGCTGGCATTGAGCGAAATCGAGCGATTGTTGGCGGGTAACCCGGATTCGGTGGTGGTGATCGACGAGGC
Source organism: Hydrogenophilales bacterium 16-61-112 (assembly GCA_002257045.1). Lineage (GTDB taxonomy): Bacteria > Pseudomonadota > Gammaproteobacteria > Burkholderiales > Thiobacillaceae > Thiobacillus. The sequence goes on from NCHD01000028.1 coordinate 7,086, forward strand.
GTATATCGACTTCGGCGGCGAGTCGGCAGTGGGGCTGGTGGCGCGCTACCCGCAACTGCTGGTGACACGAACGTTGTCCAAATCGCATGCACTGGCCGGTTTGCGCGTGGGCTATGCGATTGGCCAGTCACATTTGATCGAGGCACTTAATCGGGTCAAGGACAGCTTCAATTCTTACCCGCTTGACCGGTTCGCCCAGGCGGGGGCGCTGGCTTCGATGCAGGATCATGGCTATTTCGAGGCGCTCTGTGCCAGGGTGGTGGCGACGCGTACCCGTCTGGTCGCCGCAATGGCTGAAATGGGTTTCGATGTGCTGCCTTCGGCGGCCAATTTCATTTTTGCGCGTCATCCTGTGCATGATGGCGCCCGATTGGCAGCAAGTTTGCGTGAGCGCAGCATCATCGTCCGACATTTCAAAAGCCCTGCCCGCATTGCGCCTTTTTTGCGCATCACCGTTGGCACCGATGCGCAATGCGATGCGTTAATCGTCGCATTGAAAGCAATCGTGGCCTGCTAGAATTCCTTTAAAGTTTTTATATCCGACGCCATGCGCACCGCCACCGTTACCCGCAACACCCTGGAAACCCAGATCACCGTCAGCCTCAATCTTGATGGCACCGGCGCTGCCACGCTCGCAACCGGCGTGCCTTTTCTGGATCATATGCTGGATCAGATTGCTCGCCACGGATTGATCGATCTGGATATTCAGGCAACAGGCGATTTGCATATCGATGCCCACCATACGGTTGAAGACACCGGCATTACCTTTGGCCAGGCCTTTGCGCAGGCGCTCGGGGATAAAAAAGGCATCCGTCGCTATGGCCACGCTTATGTGCCGCTCGACGAGGCCTTGTCGCGGGTGGTGATCGACCTGTCGGGTCGTCCGGGAATCGAATATCACGTTGACTACGCGCGGGCGCGCATTGGCGACTTCGATGTGGATCTGTTCCTCGAGTTTTTCCGCGGCTTCATCAATCATGCGGGAGTCACGCTGCATATCGACAACCTGCGTGGAATCAACGCGCACCATCAGGCCGAGACGATCTTCAAGGCATTTGGTCGCGCGCTACGCATGGCTGTCGAACCCGATGCACGAATGGGCGATGTGATGCCATCGACGAAGGGGTGTCTGTGAGCGTTGATATTGCCGTCATCGACTACGGCATGGGCAATCTGCGTTCTGTGTCCAAAGCCATCGAGCATGTTGCACCGGCCATGACGGTCGTGGTGACGTCCGATCCCGGCGTGATTGCCGGGGCAGGGCGCGTGGTGTTCCCGGGACAGGGAGCCGCGCCCGACTGCATGCGCGAAATCGATGCGCGCGGACTGCGTCAGGTCATCATCGACGTAGCGCACAGTAAGCCTTTTCTGGGTATCTGCATGGGCATGCAGGTGTTGTTCGAGCACAGCGAGGAAGGCGATACCGCCTGCTTGGGCATATTGCCCGGGACCGTGCAGCGGTTTCCTGCGGAAGCAATGGTCGACGCGGAGGGCAACAAGCTCAAGGTGCCGCACATGGGTTGGAACAACGTCCACCAGACAAGCGCACATCCTTTGTGGGCGGGAATCGAGGAAGGCGAACGTTTTTACTTCGTCCACAGCTATTTCGTGCAACCTGCCATGCCCGATGTGATTGCAGGGTTTTCGCACTATCCGTTTCCGTTTACCTGTGCGGTCGCTGCAGCCAATATCTTTGCCGTTCAGTTTCATCCAGAAAAAAGTCATAACGCCGGGATGGCGTTGCTCGGCAATTTCGTCACCTGGAATCCTGGCGAGGCTGAAGCTGCCAGCGACATGTCCGGCGCTGCCTGCACCTGATTTTTTATTCGTCTTCCAACTTCTCTTCTGTACGACCATGCTGATAATTCCTGCGATCGATCTTAAAGACGGCCATTGCGTCCGCCTCGAACAAGGCGAAATGGACTCCGCCACCGTGTTTTCGGAGGACCCCGCCGCAACCGCGCGTCACTGGAAGGCGCAGGGCGCACGCCGCCTGCATCTGGTCGATTTAAATGGTGCGTTTGCCGGCAAGCCCATCAATGACGCCGCGATCCGATCCATCGTCGATGCGGTGGGTGACGACATGCCGGTGCAACTTGGCGGCGGCATCCGCGACCTCGCAACCATCGAGCGCTATCTCGACGATGGCGTGCGCTACGTCATCATCGGCACCGCCGCGGTGAAAAACCCCGGCTTTCTGCACGAGGCCTGCGATGCCTTTCCCGGGCATGTGATGGTCGGACTCGACGCCAGGGACGGCAAGATCGCGGTCGAGGGTTGGTCCAAGATTACCGGTCATGACGTGATCGATCTCGCCAAGCGTTTTGAAGGCTATGGCGTTGAAGCCATTATTTACACCGACATCGGCCGTGACGGCATGTTGAACGGCGTCAATATCGAGGCCACGCAAAAGCTGGCGCAGGCGTTGTCGATACCGGTGATTGCCAGTGGCGGCATAACCAACCTTGACGATGTGCGAGCGCTTTCAACGGTGGCCCGCGACGGCATCATCGGTGCGATCACCGGACGTGCGATCTATCAGGGCACGCTGGATTTCGTCGCCGCGCAAAAACTGGCCGACGAACTGGCTGGCGGCGTGTTCGGCGTCTAGCCCATGCTCGCCAAGCGCATCATTCCCTGCCTCGATGTCACCGATGGGCGTGTCGTCAAAGGCGTCAATTTCGTCGAGCTGAAGGACGCCGGCGATCCGGTTGAAATCGCGCGCCGCTACAACGAAGCGGGCGCGGACGAACTGACCTTCCTCGATATCACGGCCACGTCCGACAACCGCGATCTGATCCTGCACATTATCGAGGCGGTCGCATCTGAAGTGTTTATTCCGTTGACGGTAGGCGGTGGCGTGCGCGCCGTGGCGGATGTACAGCGCCTGTTGAACGCGGGCGCCGACAAGGTGGGCATCAACACCTCGGCTGTCCTTAACCCGCAACTGGTAAAAGATGCAGCCGACCGCTACGGCAGCCAGTGCATCGTGGTGGCGATCGATTCCAAGCGCGTGGGCGACCATTGGGAAGTCTTTACCCATGGCGGCCGCACCGCCACCGGACTCGACGCGGTCGAATGGGCGAAAAAAATGGCAAACCTCGGCGCGGGCGAATTGTTGCTCACCTCAATGGATCGCGACGGCACCAAGAGCGGCTTCGACCTCGAACTCACCCGAGCGATTTCCGATGCGGTCGACATCCCCATCATCGCCAGCGGCGGTGTGGGTAATCTGCAGCACCTGGTCGATGGCATCCGCGAAGGCCATGCCGATGCAGTGCTGGCGGCAAGCATTTTCCATTTCGGCGAATACGGCGTCGACGAAGCCAAGCGCTACATGAAGCAACACGGCATCGAGGTGCGGCTGTGAGCCATTGGCTGGATGCGGTGAAATGGGATGCGGCTGGTCTGGTGCCCGCGATTGCGCAGGATGCAGTCACCCACGAAATCCTGATGGTGGCGTGGATGAACCGCGAAGCGCTGGAAGAAACCGCGCGCACCTTGCGAGGCGTTTATTGGTCACGATCGCGCAACCGTCTGTGGCGCAAGGGCGAGGAATCGGGCCACGAGCAGAACATCAGCGAGATCCGTCTCGATTGCGACAACGACGTGGTGCTGCTGAAAATTGAACAAGTGGGTGGCATCGCCTGTCACACCGGACGCCGCTCGTGTTTCTTCCAGAAGCTGGCCATCGATGATCAGGGCTGCGGTCATTGGGTGACGACGACCCCCGTGCTGAAAAACCCCGACGAGATCTATCGCAAATGAGTGACATCCTGGATCGTTTGGCCGAGACGCTGGAAGCGCGCAAAACGGCGCCGCCGGACAGTTCCTACGTTGCGAAACTGTACGCCAAGGGGACGGACGCCATCCTGAAAAAAATCGGCGAGGAGGCGACCGAAACCGTGATGGCGGCCAAGGACGACCAGGCCGAAAAGATCATCTACGAAGTCGCCGATTTGTGGTTTCATACCCTGGTTCTGCTGGCGCACAAGGGACTGAAGCCGTCCGACGTGCTGAATGAACTAGCGCGCCGCGAAGGCTTATCAGGTTTGGCTGAAAAAGCAAATCGGCAAGGCGGATCGACATGAGTGACTGCATTTTCTGCAAAATCGTTTCCGGCCAGCTGCCGTGCAGCAAGGTCTATGAAGACGATGAACTGCTGGCGTTTCACGATATTCATCCGTTCGCGCGGGTGCATCTCCTGATCATTCCCAAGGCGCATGTCGCGTCGCTGGCTGAATGCACGCCCGAACACGAGCGGCTTCTGGGCAGAATCATGCTGCTGGCGCCGCGCCTGGCCAGGGAACAGGGTCTCGACAGCGGCTTCAAAACTTTGGTCAACACCGGGCGCGGCGGCGGCCAGGAAGTATTTCATCTTCATGTACACGTATTTGGCGGCGGCGACCCTGCTGCGCGCGTTTAATTAAAGGAGATTCATCATGGGTAGCTTTAGCATTTGGCATTGGCTGATCGTATTGGTTATCGTGTTGCTGGTTTTCGGCACCAAAAAGCTGAAAAACATTGGCGGTGATTTGGGTGGTGCGGTCAAAGGATTCAAGCAAGGCATGAAGGATGACTCAACCAAGCTGGACGATTCGTCTGAGTCAGGCCGCACCATCGACGTTGAAGTAAAAGATAAACAGCAAAGCTAAGGGGCACGCTGCACGCCACGTGGCATTTCCTCGCATTTTGCAGATGGGACCGTGTACCTGATTTATGTTTGATATCGGATTTTCCGAGATGGTCGTTGTGGGTGTCGTAGCGTTGATCGTCATTGGACCAGAACGCCTGCCCAAGGTCGCGCGTACAGCAGGACATCTTTACGGTCGCTTGCAGCGTTATGTGTCGTCGGTGAAATCCGACATCAGCCAGGAAATTCAACTGGATGAAATGCGTCGCGTCGGGCAGGAGTTCAAGGAGTCCATCCAGTCAGCTGCTTCCGATCTCAAGCAGGAGGCAACGGTGGTGGATGATTATCTGCGCAGTGAGCTGGAGAGCGTCAATCAAGCTGTTAAGCAGGTCAACCGCGAAGTGCCTGAGCCCGTGCTCGAATCCGTAGTGGCCGACGCACCTGCCCAACAGAGCTTGCCGCTCGACATGCCCGACCAGAATCCCCTTCCACCTGCGCCTGTTGCCGTAGTGGAAAAGGCGCATGGCGATCACGCCAGCAAAACCATATGAGCCAGACAGAAGACAGCTTCATCTCGCATCTCATTGAAATGCGCGACCGACTGTTGCGCGCGGTGCTGGCGATCGTCGTTATTTTCGTGTGCCTGTTTCCGTGGGCGCAGGATTTGTACGCCTTGCTTGCCCAGCCCATGCTGGCGGCGCTGCCCAAGGGCGGGCAGATGATTGCGACAGATGTCACCACACCGTTTTTCGTTCCGATCAAGGTCACCCTGATGACCGCGTTCCTGCTGGCCCTGCCGTGGGTGTTCTATCAGATATGGGCGTTTGTCGCGCCGGGGCTGTATCAGCACGAGAAGCGCCTGGGCGTACCGATGATTATCGCCAGCGTCATCCTGTTTTTGTTGGGAATGGCCTTTGCCTATTTTCTGGTGTTTCCGGTTGTGTTTGGCTTTGTTGTCGGCGTGGCGCCGGCCGGCGTGGCGGTGATGACCGACATCGGCAAATATCTCGACTTCGTGATGACCCTGTTCATGGCCTTCGGCATTACCTTTGAGGTGCCGGTTGCGGTGGTGCTGCTGGTCAAGTTAAACATGGTTTCGGTGGCCAAGCTGCGTGAAATCCGTCCTTACGTCATCGTAGGCGCCTTTGTCATTGGCGCGATATTTACCCCGCCGGACATTATTTCGCAGTTCATGCTGGCCGTGCCCTTGTGGGTGTTGTACGAGGCAGGAATCATCGTGGCTTCCCTGATTACGAAGCCCAAACCCGAAGCGGCGTCCGACTACGCATCCATGTCTGAAGCGGACATGGATTCCGAATTCGACCGCATCGAATCGGAGTCTGTGGATCAGCAGTCAAGCGACCTGAAGTGATCGGGCCTGCCGCGCGAGTGCGGTGCGCAGCGTAATAAGACATAAAAAAACAGATTGGGAGAAGGGGTATGTCAGCATTGAAGTCAGGCAGTGACGTTTTGTTTGTATTGCTCGGCGGCATCATGGTGCTGGCCATGCATGCCGGGTTTGCCTTCCTCGAACTTGGAACGGTGCGAAAAAAGAATCAGGTCAACGCACTGGTCAAGATTCTCACCGACTTCTCGATCTCCACCATTGCTTATTTTTTCATTGGCTACAGCATTGCCTATGGCGTCAGTTTTTTCTCCAGCGCCGAGGTTCTGTCAGCCAAAAACGGCTACGATCTGGTGAAGTTCTTTTTTCTGCTGACATTTGCCGCGGCGATTCCCGCCATCGTGTCGGGCGGCATCGCAGAACGCGCCCGCTTCAATCCACAACTCGCTGCGACCTTTGCGCTGGTTGGACTGGTTTACCCTTTTTACGAGGGTATCGTCTGGAATGGTAATTACGGTATTCAGGCCTGGCTCGAAGCTACAACAGGCGCAAAATTTCATGACTTTGCTGGGTCGGTGGTGGTGCATGCCGTCGGCGGCTGGATCGCATTGCCCGCAGTGTATTTTCTTGGTGCGCGGCGGGGGCGATACACCAAGGACGGTATGGTTTCAGCGCATCCGCCGTCCAATATCCCTTTTCTGGCGCTTGGCGCCTGGATACTCACAGTGGGCTGGTTTGGCTTCAACGTGATGTCCGCGCAGTTGATCGAGTCGGTTTCAGGTCTGGTTGCGGTGAATTCGTTAATGGCGATGGTGGGGGGTACGCTGGCTGCCCTGGTCATTGGCAAGAATGACCCGGGTTTCATTCATAACGGCCCGCTGGCTGGGCTGGTCGCCGTATGTGCAGGCTCTAATCTGATGCATCCATTGGGTGCGCTGATGACGGGCTTGGTGGCTGGCGCCCTGTTCGTGTGGATGTTCATGGTGACGCAGAACAAATGGAAGATTGACGATGTGCTGGGTGTTTGGCCATTGCATGGCCTGTGTGGCGCATGGGGCGGGATCGCGGCGGGCATTTTTGGCAACACGCATCTGGGAGGGATCGGCGGCGTCAGTTTGATGGCGCAGCTGATAGGTACCTTGGGCGGGGTGGTGGTGGCCCTTGTTGGAAGTGTGCTGGTGTATGGCACGCTGCAACGGTTTGTTGGCTTGAGGCTGGATCCGGAAGAAGAGTTCAATGGCGCTGACCTCAGTATTCACAAGGTCTCGGCAACCGCTGAACGCGAAACGAGTTGGTAACTTTCAGTCCGTGCGCTGCCTTTTCAGATAAGCGCGGCGCTCGGTACTGAGCTGTTCGAGCTCCCGATCTACATTCCGTACATCAGGATGCTGCTTGGTGTATTTGAGCAGGAGTTCGGTGCGCTTGATGCGCAACTCAACCTGTTTCTTGTCGAGTCCTTCAAGGTAGGCGTCTGCAGGAGGCGCAGGTCTGTCGCTGAAAGGCAGGCGGTCCGTTTCTGCGCGAGCGGGCACCGCTTGACCCCCGGACTTTTCAATCCAGAGCTGCGGCGCCTGCGACATTTGCAGCCCTCGCAGGTCAACGCTGCCTGGCAGGGCGGATGGAGCCTGCGGTTCCTGAGGGGTATCGATGAAGTGTTCGATAACGATGATGCTTACCCCGACCAGGAGAAACACTGCGACAGGCGTGGTAAACGCCAGCAGGCGTAGCGGGTGCGATATCCGGTCAACTTGAGGCGGGGGTGGGGGGAGGGCGGGTGCATGGGTGGCCAGGGCGTGGAGGGAGTTGACCAGCATGTTTGCATCTGGCCGAACTTCCGGGTTTTTGCTTAACATGCTCGCCAGCAGTTGGGTGAGACTGGCAGGTGTTGCCGGGCGCACGACCTCCACTGGAACCGGCATTTCACTGATTACACGGTAGATGATTGTCGGCAGGCTTTCGCCATCGAAGGCGTATTGCCCAGTCAACATTTCGTACAGAACCGCGCCGAGCGAAAAAATATCCGAGCGGCCGTCAATTACCCGTCCCATGGCTTGTTCCGGTGACATGTAGCGCGGCGAACCCAGCATTTGGCCCGTTTGCGTATGGTTGCTGTTGACGAGATGGGCAATTCCGAAGTCGGTTAACTTGATGCGCCCATGCTGCCGGGTGATCACGACATTAGCGGGTTTGATGTCGCGGTGAATCACCCCGTGCTCATGTGCAAATGCCAATGCCTCCGCCATTTGCGTGATGGTGTCGAGAATCAGGTCGAGCGGCATGGGCCCCTGATTCATGATGTCGCGCAGCGTTTTGCCAGGCAGATATTCCATGGCGATGTAAGCGAGGCCATCGGCTTCGCTTACATCGTAAATCGTCACGATATTGGGATGGGAGAGTCGTCCTGCGCTTTGAGCCTCGCGCAAAAAACGAGCTTCCGCGTCAGCTCCTTCTTGCTGAAGCAGGGCTATGGAAACCGTTTTGATGGCCACCACGCGTTCGATCATCGGATCGCGCGCGCGGTAAACCGTGCCCATTGCACCCTGACCGATTTCGTCCAGGATTTCGTAACGGCCGATGGTCATGTTTGCGAAGGCGTCGCGAGCTTGGGGTTCAACGTTGGCACTCGATGATCTGCCCCCGCACGGCATGGCTGTCCGCCCCCATCAGATAGAGGTACCAAGGCATGATGTCTTCCGGCGTCGGGAGCGTCTCGGGAGCCAGTCCTGGATGGGTGCGTGCACGCAGGCTGGTCGCCACCTGGCCGGGAATCAGGGTGTTGATGCGTAGATTGTCTTCTGGCCTAGTTTCGTCGGCCCAGATGCGGGTCAGGGTTTCCAGGCCTGATTTGGCAACGGCATAGCCTCCCCAGAATGCAGAGGGATGATGGCCATGCGTTTCGCCCGTAAACACGACCGATGCATCGGGCGCCTGCTTGAGCAGCGGCATACAGGCACGCGTGAGTGCAAACGGTGCGATCAGATTGACCCGCATCAGGGCCTGCCATTGTTCAAGTGTTTGCAGGGTCAGCGGGGTGAGATTAAAAAACTGATGGGCACTGTGCAGCACACCGTCGAGCCGCTTGAGGTGATGCGCGAGGGTGCCGGCCAGTGTTTCAAGGCTGCGGTCGTCCGCGATCGCAAGGTCGTAGGGAAACATGGCCGGCTCCGCTCCACCTGCAGCAAGGATTTCTTCATAGACCGCATCGAGCTTGGCTTCATCACGTGCAAGCAGGGCAACCGTGGCGCCATGCCGTGCAAACGCCAGGCTGGCCGCGCGGCCCAGGCCAGAACTGGCACCTGTTACGAGAATGACCCGGCCAGCGAGCAGATCGAGAGGTGCAGAGTAGTCTTTCATAGCTGTTCAAGTAAGAAGTTGGCCGATTGTACCCCGCTCAATGTTGCACTTTCGAGCGTGGCAGGATATGCCCCATCAGTGTAGTCACCGGCGAGAAAAATACGCGGATGCTGCGTTCGGGTTGCCGGGCGAGCGAGATGGGGGATGCAGGCGTAGGTAGCCTGCTTTTCAATAATACTTTTTCGCCAATGTGCTTTTCCAGGGCGGGCACTTCTTCGCAACTGGGCTTCGGCCTGATCCATCCAGTCGGTTGGCAAGTGAGTCGCAGCGCTGGCGACGAACGCCAGCAATCCCGCTTGCCCGTGACTTTGCCCACGATCGAATACGAATTGCGCGGGTCCTCCAGCCAGGGCAAGCAAGGGTTTGTGCAATTTAAAAGCCGGATCATATTGAATATAGACAGTCGCGATCGCCTGATAGCGATAATCTGCCATGCCAATTGCCAGCTGGTTGAGTTCAGCCACTGGAAAAATCAGGTCGGCAAGATGCTGCGGTGCAACAGCGAGGATGACATGGCTATATGAATCAGCATCGTTGCAGGTACGCAATGTGATCCTATCCGGAGTCGGACCAAGGGCGGTCACACGGCTGGACAGGCGTACGCTGCCACCGAGTTCAACAATCCGTGCCGCCGCCGGGGCCGGAAACAGCGCTGTCAGATCACATCGTGGCAGCAACAGATCGCTGTGCAGGTTGCGTCCACCAAAAGCGCCGCGGATTACATTCTGGAAGACGCGAGCGCTGGCGATCTCCGGAGGGGTGTTCAGTGCGGAAATGCAAAGAGGGTGCCAAAGCAGGCGGTTCAGTTTCTCGGGTTGGGTGCGGGTAAGCTGGTCGACGGTTGCATGCTCGGTCGCGAACGAGCCATTTAATAAGGTGTGCGCCCAACGTGCGGCGGTCATTTTTTCATGCCAGTCGAGTCCCTTGGCGCCCAGTAATCCCATGAGCAAATGAAGTGGGGCGGGCAGGCGCGGGCAGGTGAGACTGAAGTCGGGCGGCTGGTTGAGGCTGAGCGGCAATCGCCACAGTCCTTTTATTGAACCCAGGCGCTGGATCAGTTGCACCGTCTGTTGATACGCGCCGAGCAGGATGTGCTGGCCGTTGTCGAGTTTCTGGCCTTCCCACTCGACTGCCCGCGCACGACCGCCCAGGGTGCGGCTGGCCTCATACAGGGTGACCGGGATGCCCGCTTCGGCCAGAGTCAACGCAGAAGCGCAACCCGCCCAGCCGCCGCCGATGACAGCGACGCTGGATTTGACGAAACCGGATTTCACGGAAATAGCCAGGTTTTGCTCGCCAGCCACAGCTTGCGCAACGGCGTGAGCGATACGCGTGCACGCAGCACGGGAAAATGGTCCCGCTGAATTTCATCCAGCAGGGTTCGGTAAATCGCTGCCATGGCGAGACCGGGACGCTGCGATCGACGGGCGCTGGGAGGTAAAGCAGCGAGTGCACTCTCATACCAGAAAACTGCGCGTTCGTATTGAAATTGCATCAGGGCTTGAAATGCTGGTGTGTCGCGGCTATTGAACAGATCGGCCTCGCTTACCCCAAAGCGCGCCAGTTCGTCTTGCGGCAGGTAAATGCGCCCGCGCCGCGCGTCTTCACCGACGTCGCGGATGATGTTGGTGAGTTGGAACGCGAGCCGCGACCGCCATCAAATAGCGCAGCTGCAATTTCGCCGACAACCCCCGCCACTCGGTAACAATATAAATGCAGTGATTTGAAATCCGGGTAGCGACGGTCATCCAGATCCATCGCCATGCCGTCCACGATTTCCAGCAGCAGGGAGGGTGATGTTTTAGAGCCTTGCGGGGTATCGAAAAGCGCGCGTGTCGTGGGGTGCTCTGGAGTACCGGCTGAAAATCGTTCGATTTCCTTGCGCCACCAGTTGAGCTTGGTCTCGGCAATCGAACGTTCACGGTATTCATCTACTACATCATCAAGTTCTCGGCAAAGTGCATAAAACGCGGTGATCGCGCGTCGCGTGTCGGCAGGCAGAAAGACAAAGCTGTAATAAAAGCTGGATCCGCTGGCTGCAGCGCGCTCCTGGCAGTATTGGTGGACATCCATTTTAGAAAAGCGCGCGCCCGAACATGCTCATCCAGTCTTTTTTGGTGAGCACCGGACGGTCGGTAAATACACAGCCGGGATCGGCATGCAGTTTGCGCAGGATGGTCTCGCCACCGAGGATCGTGACGCGTAGTTCAAGTCCGATTCTTCCCTTGAGTCGTCTGCCAAGCGGCGCGCCAGACTGCAATAATTTGCGGGTGCGTTCGATCTGCTTGTGCATCATCATGTCCCACATCCCGCGCGCATCAGCCTCGGCAATCTGTTTTTCGCTGACATGGAGCGCGGCGAGTTCGTCCTGGGGCAGGTACACCCGGTTTTTTTGATAATCGACAGCGATGTCCTGCAAAAAATTGATCAATTGCAAGCTGCTGCAGATCGCGTCGGAATAGGCCAGATGGCGCGGATCATGGTCGCCATACAGATGCAGCATCAAGCGGCCGACTGGATTGGCAGAGCGGCGGCAATAATCCATTACCTCGCCGAAATGGGCGTAGCGTGTTTTTTCTACATCCTGCGCAAACGCAGACAGCAAATCGCGAAATGGAGCGAGTGGGATGGCGTAATCGCGGATGGCGGCAGCCAACGGAGCAAAAACCGGATCGCCAGGTGCGTCGCCGTTTTCTATGCGATTGAGTGCGATGTGATAAGCCGCTAGTTGCTCCAGGCGATCGGCGGCTGGCGCATCACCTTCGTCAGCAATATCATCTGCGCTGCGGGCAAATCTGTAAATGGCTTCTACGGGGCGTCGCAGCCGCTTGGGCAGTAACCAGGACGCAACGGGAAAGTTTTCGTAATGATCGACCGGCACCGGAAACAAAAAAACGGAATGGGAATAATGACTTAGGCTGGGTGTTGCTTGCTGCTGGTGACAGCATCGTATTGATTATATTACACTTATCCGTTGATGGTTTTGCGGCATAGCCGCGAAAGTGGCGGAATTGGTAGACGCACTGGATTTAGGTTCCAGCGCCGCAAGGCGTGGGGGTTCGAGTCCCCCCTTTCGCACCACCGGGTTTTTCTTACTACCCTTCT